>JAFEDM010000263.1 GCA_018241625.1 Pseudomonadota bacterium
ACGCCGGCCGCCGCCGTGCGCGCCAGGATGTCCGCTTGGGTGGACTGGTGGTGGCTGGCCGCGCCGTGGTTCGGCGGCGGCATCATCAGTACCTGGGCGACGCCCCCGAACACCGTGTCGTACCAGGAGAGCGCATCGGCGCTGCGCCAGGAGAAGGTGTGCGGCTCGAACACCACCACCAGCGGCCGATGCGGATAGTGCAGCAACAGCGCCTCGATCGCCGAACGCGCCTTCTCGTAGGATGAGCCGAAGCCCTCGATCACCGGCACGGCCGAGCGGGTGGTGAGCCGGTCCAGGCGTCGCCGGATGCCGGCGAAGCTGGCCACCGCGCCGGCCAACTGGGTCTCGCTGACCAGGCCGCGCTCCAGCAGATAGGCCGAGACGCCCACGATGTTCTCGATGTTGTGGGCGCCCAGCAGGGTCGTGGAAAGCGCGAGCCGGCCGCCGTCCGGGCGCACCAGGACGAAACGTGTCGTCCCGCCGACCACCACCTCGTCGGCCCACCAGCCGTCGCAACGGCCATGAGGATTGGGGTGGGTGTCGTACCAGACGATGCGGCTGGCGGCCTCGCCGGCGATGGCCCGGATCGCCGGGTGTTCGCGCGCCACCAAGAGGCCGTCGGCCGGCAGGAGCCGCAGCAGGTCGCGGAACGGCGCCTCGTAGTCGGCGAAGGTCGGGAAGACGTTGACGTGGTCGTGGACCAGGGACGTCAGCAGCACGTCGTGCGGGTGATAGAGCACGAACTTCGAGCGCCGGTCCGTGGCCGAGACGATGTACTCGTCGCCCTCCAGCACCACTTGCGGCGCGCCGCCCCAGTGCCCGGTCTGCGGCAGGGAGGGCGAGATGGCGCCCACCATCCAGCCCGCATCCACGCCCGCCTGGCGCAGCACATGAGCCATCAGGGCGGTGCAGGTGGACTTGCCGAACGAGCCCGCGACCACCGTGTTGCGCCGGCCCGCCGTCGCCTCCCCGACCATCTCCGGAAAGGTGGTGATCCGCACGCCGCGCGCCCGGGCCGCCGCCACCTCGGGATTGGCCTCTCCGCCCAGCTTGGCGCTGGTCCCCAGCACCAAGACGTCGAGGTCGCCCGGCAGGTTGGCGGCGTCGAACCTGCGGAAGAACGGAAAGCCCAGGGCCTCCACATAGGTGGAGATCGGCGGGAAGACGTCCTCGTCGGAGCCCGACACCGAATGGCCGGCCTCGCGCATCATCACCGCGGCGGCGCTCATGCCGGCGCCGGCGATTCCCGTGAAATGGATACGCATCCTGGTGGCCTTCAAGGTCCCGGTGATTCGTCCACGCCTGGACGCCAAAGGACTAGCCCAGAGCCCGCGCCCCTCCAATCGGGACCCAGCGCCGCATGCGCGCGCTCAAGGGAGCCTTAAGCGTCGTTACGAGGCGGTTTCTACAGCCAAGCTGCGTTAACTGCCGCTTAACCACAGGAGTCCACCCTCACCTTGTCTTCCTTGAAGACACCCCACCATCACCGACTTTACATAGCCCGGCGCTTGCGCCGGGCTCTTTTTTTGCGTGCGGCGTTACGCCGGTCCGCCTTCGGCTCAGGCCGACTTGCATGGACGGGCGGGCCAGCGTATAGGCCCCACCCTCGACGGCCTGATCCCCGATAGCTCAGCTGGTAGAGCAGTCGGCTGTTAACCGACTTGTCGCAGGTTCGAGTCCTGCTCGGGGAGCCATCGAGACCTACAATAAAACCAATGCGCCATTTTTCGCCGCCATCGCGGCGATCACGCGCAAAGGTGTGGCTGCAAGAGCCCCTCGCACTACAGATGGCGCAAGATTGCAGCCCCTCAGGTCGTATGCGGGAAATGCGGGACGAATCACGCGACCGGCGATGACGCCTTTGCGCCAACAGCGGACCTTAGCTCTGGCCCCAACGTTGGACATCTTGCTTTGAGGCCTGTGAGACCGTGCGTGCGACGCGAGCTACTCGCCGCGCACCAGGGCATTCAGGCGGTAGGACGTCGTGACCAGCTTCGCCCGAGCCGCGGTCAGGGTGGCTTCCGCGGCGATCTGGTCGCGCTGGGCGTCCAGCAGGTCGAGCGCAGGTTTCTCGCCGACCCTCACCTCATGGCCGACGCTTTCCAGGGCGGCCGCGGCGGCGGCCGATCGCTGCTCGGAAGCCGTCACCTCCTGTCGCGCGGCTTCGAGGTCAGCCCAAGCGCCGGTCACCGCCTCGCGGACCTGAAGTCGGGCGGCGTCGCGCGTGGCGCGCGCGGCGCGCGCCTGGGCGCGCGCTTCCGAGACCTGCCCGCTGACCAGGCCCCCGGAGAACAGAGTCCAGCGGCCTTGCACCACGACGGTCAGGTCGTCAGCGCGGTAGCCCGGAAAGAACTTGTCCCGTGTGGTGGCCGCGCTGGCGGCCAGCGCCACGGACGGCAGCCGACCGCCTTCAGCGGCGCGAACCGCCGCCTCCGCGGCCTCCAGCGCAAGGCCGGCGGAACGGTAGGCGGGGCTCTGCTGCTCCGCCACAGCCAGCGCCTGCTCCAGGCCCTGGGCCGGGATCGGCGCGGCGGAGGCCGGCTCAAGCCCCTCCGGCGCCGCGCCGATCACCGAAACAAAGTGCGCACGGGCGCGGGACATCTCGGCGCGCGCACGGGCCCGATCGGCTTCGGCTTGCGCCAAACGGGCGGTCGCCTGATCCACGTCGGTGCGCGGCGCCTCGCCACGTTCGAAGCGCAGCCGCGCCTGGCGCAGCACTTCCTGGGTTTCGCTGACCTGGAACTCGGCGAGGTCGCCGAGGCGCGCCGCGGTCTGGACGCCAACATAGGCTTCGGCCACCTGCGTCGACAGCTGGGCCCGCGCACCCGAGACCTCGACAACGGCGGCGGCGCGCGATGCCTGAGCGCGATCGATGGAAGCGCCGATGGCCCCGCCAGCGAACAACGGCTGTCGGATTTCCACACCGGCGGTCCGCGGCGCGACATGAGCGTGGCCAAAGCCGAAGAAGCCACCGAGATCGGTCGTGCCGGTCCCCGTCTCGCCAGCCACCGTGACGGTGGGGAGCCGTCCCGCGCGCGCCTGGCTGAGGCGCGCCGCGGCGGCGTCCGCCTGGGCCTGCGCCTGGGCGAGCATCGGATTGGCCTTCCGAGCCAAGGCGATCGCCTCGTCCAGCGACAGGGCGTGAGCCGCGATCGGAGACGCCAACAGCAAGGCGGCGGCAGCCGCAGCCTTAAGGCGACGCATCAACGGAAGGCGGGGCCGGGTTTCAAGCCGAGCTTCTTGAACACCATGGCGGCCGGGCAAAAGCCTGTGAACGCGGATTGGAACATGTTGAGCCCGGCAAAGACCGACAAGGCGATCCACCAGGGGTGGACCGTGTAAGCGAGCACGACGCCGAGAAGGATGACGCAGCCGGCGAAGGCGAACACGGCGCGGTCAATGGTCATGGTTCAAGCTCCACTATGAACGCGAGCGTCCGCCCGCGCCAAAGCCTGGCGCGTCCAGGCGACGATCTGGTCGGCGCCCATGGCGCCCGTGGTCCTTGCGATTTCGGTCCCGTCGCGGATCAGGATGAGCGCCGGAATTCCGTGGATCCCGAGTTCGGCGGCAGCCTGGGGTTCGGCTTCGGAATTCAGCTTCAGGAGCCGAGCCTGCGGCTCCAGCTGTGAGGCCGCCGCGGCGAACTGCGGCGCCATCGCCCGGCAAGGGCCGCACCACGGCGCCCAGACGTCCACCAGAAGGGCGACGCCCCGGCTGGCGTTGCGCAGCTTGCGAAGGCCGGCGGCGCTGACCTCGCTGGGTTGACCGTCGAAGAGCCGGTGGCCACACCGGCCGCACTTCGCCGCCAGAGGGTCGCGCCCGTCCGGCAACCGGTTGGCGGCGCCACAGGATGCGCAGGCCAGCTGCATCGTTAGGCCCGCGCCTTCAGCTTGCGCACGCCCATCACATCCAGGGCGAACTTCTCGTAGAAGGGCTCGCTTTCGCCGCGCTTCACCTTTCCCA
>JAFEDM010000264.1 GCA_018241625.1 Pseudomonadota bacterium
CGAGGCGCTGAACGCCGGCAAGCTCGCCGGCCCGCGCATCGTACGCAACGGTTTCCTGGAAGGCCGCAGCCCCTATTCGGCCCGCAACGGCTTCATCGCCGACACCCTGCCCCAGGCCATCGACGACGTGCACTGGTACGCCGACCACGGCTACTGGCAGATCAAGATCTACAACAGCTTCCCGCCGGACTGGGTGGCCCCGGTGGCGGCCGAGGCGCACCGGCTCAGCATGGGCGTCACCGGTCACGTGCCGGCCTTTTCGTCGCCTGACCGGGTGATCCGTGACGGCTACAATGACATCGCCCACATCAACCAGCTGATGCTGGGCTGGATCCTCGATCCGAAGGAAGACACCCGCACGCCGCTGCGCCTCACCGGCATGGCGCGGGCGAAGGACCTGGACCTGGGCTCGCCGCGCGTGCGCACGACCATCGAGCTGATGAAGAGCCACCAAGTGGCGCTCGACACCACCACCATGACGCTGGAGCGGCTGATGCTGTCGCGCTCCGGCGAGGTGCAGGCGGGCGACGCGCCCTACCTCGACCATGTGCCGATCGGCTACCAGCGCTACCGCAAGCGCAGCTTCGTGACCCTCAAAACCCCGGCCGACGACGCCGCCTACCAGCAGAGTTTCAAGGTGATCCTGCAGACGATGAAGCTGCTGGACGACGAGGGCATCCAGATGCTGCCGGGCACCGACGACACCACCGGCTTCTCCCTGCTGCGGGAGCTGGAACTCTACCACATGGCAGGCTTCTCGCCGGCCCGCGTGCTGCAGATGGACACGCTGAACTGCGAGAAATACTTCGGCCGCGACAGCCAGGCCGGGACCATCGAACGCGGCAAGCTGGCCGACTTCGTGCTGGTGGACGGTGATCCGACCCAGGACATCAGCAAGATCCGCAACACGCGAATGACCATGGTCGGCGGGGTCGCCTACTACCCGGCGGAGATCTATCGCTTCCTGTCGATCCGGCCGTTCAGCGCGCCACCGCCGGTAAGCGTCGCGCCATGAACCGCCATCGCCTGGCCATCGTCGCGGCCGCCTTTGTGGCGGCGCTCGCGGTCGGCGTCGACGCCGGGCGCGCCGAGCCTCCGCAGCAGGGTCCGCCGCCCAAGCTCGACCTGACGCTCAGCCCGCATCCCACCGGCGGCGCCGACAGCTACCTCGGCGTACGCATGGTGCTGGAGCATCCCGACCTGAAGGCCGGCGCCGGCCTGGTGCGCCTGCCGCTGACGCTCGTCGGCATCCCAACCGCGCGCTACGACGGCGAGGCGCTCACCGCCCGCGACGCCGACGGGCCGGTCCCGCTAACCCAGGGCGAGGAACCGCCGACACCCCAAGGGACCTATCGCCGCTGGAGCGTCACCCGCGCGACCCATGGCGACGTCACCGTCAGCTTCAAAGCCCCGCCGCGCCATGTCACCGCCGCCACCAACAACGGCCCGCTGTTCGACCTGCGCGAGGAGGCCGGCGCCTTCCTGGGCGCGGGTGTCGGCTTCCTGGCGACGCCGGTCCCGCCCGGGCCCTGGCGCGTGCATCTGGCCTGGGACCTCGGGGCCGCGCCCGCCGGCTCGCGCGGCGTCTGGTCCTATGGCGATGGGACGGTCGACACCGTCCTGCCGTCCGAGGCCCTGGCCTTCAGCTACTACGCCGGCGGCGCGCTGAAGCGCTTCCCCGCGAGCGACGGGGGCCGCTTCGGCTACTACTGGGCGACCGAGCCGCCGTTCGACCCGGCCGACCTCGCGCAGCGTATCGAGAAGCTCTACGGCTCCATGTCGGCCTTCTTCGGCGACGCCAATTCCAGCTACCGAGTCTTCGCCCGCAGCAACCCCTATCTCGGCAACGGCGGCACCTCGCTCGCCCACTCCTTCATGTACGGCTACCACGGCCCGTCGAAGCCTACGGCCGACAGCCTGCAGCTGCTGATCGCCCACGAGATGGCCCACACCTGGCCGGCCATGCAGGGCGAGCACGGCGACACCGCCTGGTACAGCGAAGGGACCGCCGAATACTATTCGCTGGCGCTCTCCTGGCGGGCCGGCGCCGTGCCGCTGGACAAGGTCGTCCGTACACTGAACGAGCGCGCCGACGCCTACTACACCAACCCCTATCGCGCGCTGGCCAATCCGCAGGCTGCCGAGAAGTTTTGGACCGATCCGGTCGCCCAGACCGTGCCCTATGGCCGCGGCTGGCTCTATCTGATCCAGACGGACGCGGCGATCCGCAAGGCCTCGGGCGGGAAGCGCAGCCTGGATGACGTGGCCAAGGCGATGTACGCTCGCGAGACCGCCAAACAGTCCTACGGCATTCCGCAATGGCTGGAGCTAGTGGGCCGCGAGATCGGGCCCGCTGAGGCCAAGGCCGGCTACGACCAGATGGCCTCAGGCGGCCTCTTGAAGCCGCCCGCCGACGCCTTCGCGCCCTGCCTCACCGTCATCAGCCATCCGGCGCGACCGTTCGAGCTGGGCTTTGCGCGCAGCTCGCTGAACGATGCGCGCGTGGTGAAGGACCTCGTTCCCGGCTCGGCGGCGGATGAGGCCGGGGTCCGGAACGGCGACGTGATCGTCGAGGTCAACGATGTGAACAAGGTGCGCGCCGACGAGAGCCTGCCTATCACCTTGACCTTGCGCCGGGACGGGACGCAGCAGACGGTGACTTACCTGCCCCGTGGCGCGCCCACCGAAGGCTATCGTTGGGAACGCAATCCGAAGGCGCCGGCCAGCGCCTGCCGCTTCTGAAGAAGGCCGCATGACCGACCAGCTGCGCAAGAGCGTCCGCCTGATCGACCTGATCATGCTGGGCGCCGGCACGGCCATCGGCGCGGCGATCTTCACGGTGCTGGGCCCGGCGGCCAAGGTCGGCGGAAACGGCATCCTGATCGCCACCGCCATCGCCGCCCTGCCCATGGCGCTGTTCGCCCTGGTTTATGGCTGGCTGGCCTCTGCCGTGCCCGCGACGGCGGCCTCCTACGAGTGGCAACGGCGGTTCACCCATCCGGCCTTCGCCTTCGCCATCGTCTGGATGCGGGTGCTGGCCAACGCCGTGGTGATGATCGTCTACGGCCAGACGCTCACCAACTATCTCGGCAAGGTGATCGACCTGCCGGCCAAGCCGGTGATGCTGGGCTTTTTCACCGTCCTCTTCGTCCTGAACTACCTGGGCGTGGCGATCGCCGCGCGGCTGCAGACGGTGCTGATGATCGGCCTGCTGGTCGTGCTCGCCCTCTTCGTCGGCGCGGCCGGACCCCAGCTGAAACCGCAGCTCTTCGCTGAAGCCCTGGGCAACGGCTGGCTGCCCATCGCCGCGTCCTTGCCCCTGATGATCCAGCTGTTCCTCGGCATCGAGACCGCCACCGAGGTCGGCGAGGAAGTGGAGGATGGCGAACGGGTGATCCCGCTGGGCGTCGCCGGCGCGCTGGTCCTGACCATCGTGGTCTACCTCTCCGTCGCGTTCGCCGCGCTCTCCCTGGTCGGCCCGGACAAGCTCGCCGCCAGCAAGGCGCCATTGCTCGACGCGGCCCAGGCGGCGGTCGGCGGCTGGGCGACGCCGGTGATCGTCACCGCGGCCGTGCTCGCGCTCACCAAGTCGATGAACGCCACCTTCCTGGTCTTCTCGCGCTTCCTGTTCGCCATGGGCCGCGCCGGATCCCTGCCCGCCGCCCTTGGGAAAATCCACCCGCGCTTCGGCACGCCGCACGTCGCCACCATGGTCGCGTTCGCCGCGTCCTGCGCAGGCCTGCTTCTGCCCTCCAGCCTGCTCTTCCTGCTGCTGGCCGTCAGTGTGCCGACGATGCTCAAGTACATGGGCACCTGCCTGGCGGCCTACAGCGTCGCCGCCAACCATCCGGAGGTGCGTGGCGCCGCGCGGATGAAGTTCAGCCCGGGCCTGGTGAAGGTCCTGGCCGCGGCCGGGGTGATCGTCGCCATCGTTATCGCCGCCCTGGGGCTGTCGACTGACATCCGGCCGTACGGCCTGATCGCCGGCTGGCTCGTCGTCGGGCTCGCCTACTATGCCTGGACTCGCCGCACTCGCGCGGCCGCCGCCTAAAGGAGAAGCCTGATGCGCCTCATCCTCGCCGCCCTCGCCGTCGCGGTTGCGACCGGCTCGGCCGCCAGCGCCGCCGACTACTATCCGCCGGCCAATCCGAAGAGCCCCTTTTCGGAAGCGGTGAAGGTCGGCGACCTGTTGATCGTTTCCGGTCAGATCGGGGTCAAGCCCGGCGCGCCCGCGCCCTTCGAGGCCGAGGCCAAACAGGCCATGGACAGCGTCGCCGCGGTGCTGGGCCGCCACGGCGCCTCCATGGACAATGTCGTGAAATGCACGGTGCTGCTCACCGACATGGGCAAGTTCGCCGCCTTCAACACGGTGTACACCAGCTTCTTCAAGCCGGGCCGCCTGCCCGCCCGCACGGCCATGGGCGTGGCCGCCCTGGCCGCCGGCGCGGCGGTCGAAGTGGAGTGCTGGGCCGAGGTCCCGCGCTAGCCGCCCGGCACCGCACACCGCCTATGGCTTGACGGGCGCCGCCGGAACGCCGTCACCTGCCCTTGAAGATGCGCCGCCAAGGCGCGCCCAAAAAAGTGAGGGGCAGGGGGAGACGCGATGACCTTGGGGGCCGTCGACTGGGGCGTGATCGGCCTCTACCTGCTGTTCGTGCTGGGGATCGGCGTGGCCGCCTCGCGGCGCGCCAAGAGCGGAACCGACTTCTTCCTGGCCGGCCGGGCGATCCCGGCCTGGGTCGCGGGGCTCGCCTTCATCTCGGCCAACCTTGGAGCTCAGGAGGTGGTCGGCATGGGCGCCTCAGGCGCCAAGTACGGCATCTCCACCGCCCACTTCTATTGGATCGGCGCCATACCGGCGATGGTGTTCATCGGCGTCTTCATGATGCCGTTCTACTACGGCTCCAAGGCCCGCTCGGTGCCCGAGTACCTGCGTATGCGCTTCGACGAGAAGACGCGCGGATTCAACGCCTTCACCTTCGCCGTCATGACGATCCTGAGCTCCGGGATCTCGATGTATGCGCTGGCCAAGCTGATCCAGACCCTGCACGTCCTGGACGGCCCATTCGCCGCCGCGCACATGCCGCAGACCTGGATCTTCCACGCCGCGGTGCTGGTCTCGGCGGCGATCGTTCTGGTCTACATCTACCTGGGCGGCCTCAGGGGCGCGATCTACAACGAGGTCCTGCAGTTCTTCCTGATCGTGGCGGGGTTCGCGCCACTGGTCTGGTTGGGGCTGAGGCAGGTCGGCGGCTGGCATGGCCTGCAGGCCGAGCTCGGCCCCGCCTACACCCACATCTGGCACGGCATGGGGTCGGCGGCGACGAACCGCCTGGGCGTCGATTGGTTCGGCCTGACCATGGGCCTGGGGTTCGTCCTGTCGTTCGGCTACTGGTGCACCGACTTCCTGGTGGTCCAGCGGGCGATGTCCGCCAACTCGATGTCGGCCGCCCGGCGCGCGCCGCTCATCGCCGCCGGGGTGAAGATGTTCATCCCCTTCGTGGTCATCCTGCCCGGGCTGATCGCCATCGCCCTCACCGCGACGCCGGATCGTCCGGGCGCGTCATCACAGCCGCCCGGCGCCATCGTCCAGCACGCGCCCGGCGTGATCCCGGCCAAGGTCGACGCCACGAGCGGCAAGCCGATGCTGGACGCCCACGGCCAGCCGCAGCTCGACTACGACCTGGCGACGCCCAACCTGCTGCTGCGCGAATTCCCGACTGGCATGCTGGGCGTCGGCCTCACCGCCCTGCTCGCCAGCTTCATGTCGGGCATGGCCGGCAACGTCACCGCGTTCAACACGGTCTTCACCTTCGACATCTACCAGGCCTACATCCGGCGAACGGCGGACGACCGCCACTATCTGCACGTCGGGCGCCTGGCGACCTTCTTCGGGGTCGCCGCCTCGGTGGCCGCCGCCTATCTGGCGAGCGCCTTCAACAACATCATGGACCTGATCCAGCTGGTATTCGCCTTCGTGAACGCACCGGTGTTCGCGACCTTCCTGCTGGGCATGTTCTGGAAGCGTACGACCGGCCACGGCGCCTTCGCAGGCCTGATCGCCGGCACCGCGGTCGCCGCCCTGCATCATGGCCTCACCCTGCCGATGGACGACCTGCCGGGCGTCAAGGGCGGCTGGCTGGCCGTCACCCACGCCTACCCCAGCGAAATGGCGCAGAACTTCTGGACCGCGATCTGGGCCTGGAGCGGCTGTTTCGTCACCACCATCGTGGTCAGCCTGGCGACCCGGCCGCATCCGGAAGCCGAGCTGGCGGGCCTGGTCTATTCCCTGACGCCGAAGATCGATGAGGCCCAGGGGTCTTGGCTGTTCCGGCCGGTGACCCTGGGCGTGGTCATGATCGCCGCCGTCGTCGTGCTGAACCTGATCTTCCGCTAGGAGGCCTGCACAATGGGAGGATTGGCATGAGCTTCGACATCCGGCTGCCCATCGGCCTGATGTTCCTGGCGATCGGCGTCCTGGTCGGCGGCTATGGCGCGTTCGGCGGGCCGAGCGCGGTCAAGCCGGGCGAGCCGAACGTCGACCTGATCGTCGGCGCCCTGATGGTCGCCTTCGGGGTGCTGATGCTGGCCCTGACCCGGGTACGGCGCGGCCAGGGCTAGTCACGGCGCCTATCCCGCACGGGTTCGATCCAGTAGGACCCAACACCAGTGACTCGGGCAGGAAGGCCGGATGATCCGCCAGCGCCGGATGAAGATCGTCGCGACCCTCGGCCCCGCCTCGGCCTCGCCGGAGCGGATTGAGGACCTGTTCCGCACCGGTGTCGACGTCTTCCGCCTGAACTTCAGCCACGGAACCCACGCCGACCACGAGGCGTCCATCGACGCCATCCGCAAGGTCGAGAAGAAGGCCGGCAAGCCGATCGCCATCCTGGCCGACCTGCAGGGCCCCAAGCTGCGCGTCGGCCGCTTCGCCGGCGGCCACGTCGTGCTGCAGTGGGGCCGGTCCTTCCGCCTGGACCTGCTGCCGCGGCCCGGCGACGGGGAGCGCGTGCAGCTGCCGCACCCTGAGCTGCTGGCCGTGGCGGTCGCCGGCTCGACCCTGCTGCTCGACGACGGCCGCATCCGCCTGGAGGTGGTGCGCCGCTCCGACGAGGCGCTGGAGACCCGCGTGGTGGTCGGCGGCCGGCTGTCGGACCACAAGGGCGTCAACCTGCCGGGCCTGGCCCTGCCGATCCCCGCCCTGACCGCCAAGGATCGCGAGGACCTCAGCTTCGCCCTGGACCACGGCGTCGACTACATCGGCCTGTCCTTCGTCCAGCGACCGCAGGACGTGGCCGAGGCGCGCGAGCTGGTCGGCGACCGGGCGCTGATCCTGACCAAGATCGAGAAGCCGCAGGCGCTCGACAGCCTCGACGAGATCCTCAAGCTCTCCGACGCCGTCATGGTCGCGCGCGGCGACCTGGGCGTCGAGCTGCCGCCGGAGGACGTGCCCCTGGTGCAGAAACGGCTGGTGCGCGCCGCCCACCGCTGGGGTCGGCCGGTGATCGTCGCCACCCAGATGATGGAAAGCATGACCGAATCCCCGGCGCCGACGCGGGCCGAGGCCTCGGACGTGGCCACCGCCGTCTTCGACGGGGCCGATGCCGTGATGCTGTCGGCGGAGACCGCCACCGGTCGCTTCCCCACCGAGACCGTGCGGATGATGGACCGCATCCTGTCGCGCACCGAACGCGACGAGGACCTGCGAGCCGCGCGCGACCTGCTGCGGCCCAAACCCGACAAGTCGTCGGCCGACGCCATCTCGGTCGCCGCCCGCCAGGTGGCCGAGACCATCGAGGCCCGGGTCATCGTGGCGTTTACAACCACTGGCGCCACCGCCCTGCGTATCGCCCGCCAGCGTCCGGAGTGCGGTGTGCTGGGCCTCACCACCTCGCTGGCCACCGCGCGGCGCATGGCCCTGGTCTGGGGCGTGCACCCGATCGTCAGCGAGGGCACCTTCACCATGGGCGAGACGGTGGAGCGGGCGAAGACGCTGGCCTCGCGCACCGGCATGGCCAAGCGCGGCGAGGAGATCGTGGTGGTGGCCGGCGTGCCCTTCGGCCGCTCCGGCGGCACCAATTCCCTGCGCGTCGCGCGCGTGGGCCAAGCGCCCGCGGACTGAAAAACAATCCGGAACAAGGCCTTGGCGGTGACGTTCCTCTGCGAAGGAGGATCCGACCCATGGCCGATTCCATGCATCATCTCGACCGCAGCCCTGCCGCCCCGCACGGGCCGGTGGTTTCCGAGGTCGAGGCCAAGCAGGGCCGCCGAGGCTCCCAGATCCTGGTGGTGCTCCTGACCTCG
>JAFEDM010000265.1 GCA_018241625.1 Pseudomonadota bacterium
GATAGAATTCCAGGCCCGCGATCCCGGCCTTGGCCGCCTCGCGCGCCAGGTTGGCGTCCAGCGCCGCCGCGCCGGCGAAGATGCGCTGTCCGTCGCGCGCCTCGATCGTGGCGAAGGCCTTGCCCAGGCGGACCACGACGCCATCGACGCCACCGTCGCGCACCAGGGTATTGGAGCCGACGCCCAGCAGGGTGACCGGGACCGAAGCGTCGAGGCCCTGCAGGAAGTCCGCCAGGTCCGCCTCGTCCTGCGGCAGGAAGAGGACGTCCGCCGGCCCGCCGACCCGGAACCAGGTGAACGGCCCCAGCGGCTCGTCGCGCAGCAGGCGGCCGCGCACCGCCGGCAGGGCGTCGCGCCAATCGCTCATGCCGCCGCGCCCTTCATGCGTCGACAGGGGCCGTCAGCTGGTCCGGCAGGGCATAGGCCCAGGCGGTGATGTCGCCCGCGCCCAGCAGGACCACCAGGTCGCCCGGCTTGGCCTCCTCGCGGATCATCGTCGGCAGCTCGGCGGGGCTCTCCAACGGCAGCGCCCGGCGGTGGCCATAGCGGCGCAGCCCCTCGACCAGGGCGTCACGGCTCACCCCCTCGATCGGCGCCTCGCCGGCCGCGTAGACGTCGGCCACGATCACCACGTCGGCGTCGTTGAAGGCATGGCAGAAGTCGTCGAACAGGTCGTGCAGGCGCGAATAGCGGTGCGGCTGGACGACGGCGATCACCCGACCCTCGGTCACCGCGCGCGCGGCCTTCAGCACCGAGGCGATCTCCACCGGATGGTGGCCGTAGTCGTCGACGATCCGCACCCCGTTCGCCACGCCGGTGGTCGTGAAGCGCCGCCGCACGCCGCCGAAACCCGCCAGGCCCTTGCGGATGTCGCTCAGCGAAACGCCCAGCTCGCGCGCCACGGCGATGGCCGCCAGGGCGTTCAGCACATTGTGCTCGCCGGCCATCGGCAGGTGCAGGTCGTCCAGGCTGATGAAGTCGCCCTCCCGCGGCTGGATCACCACGCTGAACCGGGCTCCGTCGGGCCCCATGGAGAGGTTGTGGGCGCGCACCTCGGCCTGCGGATTGAAGCCGTAGGTCACCAGCCGGCGGTTCTCCACCCGGCTGGCCATCGCCTGGACCTCCGGATGGTCGGTGCAGACCGCCGCGAAGCCATAGAAGGGGATGTTCTCCACGAAGTCGCGGAAGCCCTTCTTCACCGCCTCGAAGTCCCCCCAGTGATCGAGGTGCTCTGAATCGATGTTGGTGACGATGGCCACCGTGGATTTCAGCTTCAGGAAGGTGCCGTCGCTCTCATCGGCCTCGACCACGATCCAGTCGCCGGCGCCCACCTTCGCATTGGTGCCGTAGGCGTTGATGATGCCGCCATTGACCACCGTCGGGTCCAGGCCGCCGGCGTCCAGCAGGCAGGCGACCATCGAGGTGGTGGTGGTCTTGCCGTGCGTGCCACCGACCGCCACCGAGAACTGCAGCCGCATCAGCTCGGCCAGCATCTCGGCCCGGCGCACCAGCGGCAGGCGCCGTTCGCGCCCGGCGACCATCTCGGGATTGTCCGGCTTGACAGCGGTCGAATAGACCACGGCCGACGCGCCTTCCACGTGGGCGGCGTCATGGCCGATGAACACCTTGGCGCCCAGCTTCTCCAGCCGCTCGGTGTTGGCGGACGCCTTGGCGTCGGAGCCCTGCACCTGGTAGCCGATGCGCAGCATGATCTCGGCGATGCCGCTCATGCCGATGCCCCCGATGCCGATGAAATGCACGGGGCCGATGTCGAAGGGCACGGGGCGGCGGGTCATCCCTCGGTGCTAGCGCGTTTCGCGCCGCGCGGAAACGGCGAGCGCTTCGCGGCCGCGATCCGGGCTCAGGCCCTGACGGGAACCAGCCGCCGCCGGCGCCTCAGGGCCCCGCCGGTCAGGCCGAAGCCCACGATCAGCAGCGCCCAGGTGGCCGGTTCCGGCACCGTGTAGGCGATATTGCCGAACATCTGCTGGATCTGGCTCGTGTCGATGAACCCTGACGTCTTCCCGGGATCGATGGAGAGATTCCAGCCGATCGCGTCGATGGCGTCCAGATCGTAGGCCGACACCGCATCCTGCTGTCCGAAGGTGACGGCCGGGTCCATGATGCCGCAGGGTCCGCCGCCGGCGCCCAGCCGCTGCCAGTGGGACGCTTGCCAGCCGTCGCCATGGACGGAGCCGGTGGAGAAGCCGCAGAGGCCGGTCGCCCCGCCGTCCAGCGAGAAGTAGCTGGCCACGCCGGGATCCCAGGTCAGCGCCGCGGCTCCGCCAGGCCCGGTGTCGGCATAGCGGAAGAGGTCCAGCGTCGTGCCGTAGACGGCGTTTTGGTTGTCGAACGGGCGCACCGAGGTGTCGAGCACGTCCACGCCGCTGTTGAAGCCCAGGGCGTGACCGATCTCGTGCAGGGCGACGCCCAGGAAATCCACCTGGTTGGCGCTGATCCCGTTGGTGGGATCGAAGTCGAACGCGAAGTCGGAGCTGAAGTCGATGGTGCCATCGACGGTGCTGGCCGGCACGAAGTAGCCCAGCGCCTTGGCGTTGGCGCTGGTGATCTTCATCTCGGTGTTGTTGTTGCTGTTGTTGTTGTCCAGCGTCGGCGTCGCGCCGAAATTGACTACACCGGCGCTCGTGCCGTTGGCCGTGTAGACCGAAAGCGCGCCCGAGCTGTTCAGTGTCGGCAGGTGCGCCACCGCCGAGGTGTCGACCGTGTCGTGGCTGGAGACCAGCCCGAGCTGGGTCTCGACGCTGGCCGTGGAAACCGTGCCGACGGTGCTGCTGGTCTGGCCGAGAACGTTGGCCCCCAGGTGCTGGAAGCCGACGTTCAGGTTGATGGTGACGTTGGTGGTGATCACCGAGCCCCAGAAGTTCGCCGCCGTTGTGAATTCGTCGAAGGCGGCGGTGCCCGGGTCGACCCCGCCGATGTTGTTCAGCACAATCGTCGCGGCGCCGGCCGGCGCGGCCGCAACCGCGAGCGCAACAAGCGCGCCGGCCGACAGCAGTCTGATCTTCACGGCATCCCCCACTCGGCCATGAGCGTCTTGGACGCCCTTAGCCAAGCGCTCCTAAGGCTCAGCTTTGCGCAAACGTGCGCTTACGGAGCGATGCGGGCAAACGCATTCACCGGAGAGTGGAATTCGATACCGCTGGTTTTCAGCCCGCAACCTGAAGGATATGGCGGGAGAACAGGCCTCTAGGCCACCCGGGCGACGCCACGCCTGCACCGCAGGGCAGCGCC
>JAFEDM010000266.1 GCA_018241625.1 Pseudomonadota bacterium
CGACACGCGGCTGATCTCCAGCTGGCGAATCTACGCCAACGGCGAGGAGTGGGACCTGCTCAACTCGGCCAACGTGGCCTATTACGCGAGCCGGATCTTCCTGCTGAACCGCCCAATCGTCAGCGAGCATGGCGACATCCCCGGCGGGACCCTGGGGCTGGTCATCGGCCGGACGCTGGGCGGCGGCCTGCACGAAGACCTGGACCTGGTGAACCACGGGGCGCAGCGGGCCAGGTTCAACCTGGAGATCGCCATCCGCGGCGACTTCGCCGACCTGTTCGAGGTCAAGTCGCACCGCATCGTCCGCCGCGGCCGGATTCGCAGCGACTGGTCCCCACGCGCCCAGCGGCTGCGCTCGACCTATGTGAACGAGGATTTCCGGCGCGAGTTGACCTTGCGGGTGAAGGACGCCGGCGGCCCCGCCGTCTATGCGAACGGGCGCATCAGCTTCGACATCGACCTCGCGCCGGGCGAGGCTTGGCACGCCTGCCTGCTCTACGAGTTCGTCGACGGGCATAAGGGTCACGCGCCCAGGGCCTGTTCGGACCGCGCGCTGGAGACCGATCTGGCCCGCGATCTCGACCGCTGGCGCTCCGCGGCGATGAAGGTCCGGACCTCCAACGAGGAGTTCTATCGCTACTACCACCAGGCGGTGGAGGACATGGCGGCCCTGCGCCTGCCCTACGAGGAGACGGACCACCTCGCCTTCGTCCCGGCGGCGGGCGTGCCGTGGTTCGTAGGGTTGTTCGGCCGCGACAGCCTGATCGTCGCCCTGCAGAACGCGCTGATCTATCCGGACTTCGCGCGCGGCGCGCTCGAGGTGCTGGCTTCCTATCAGGCCAAGGAGCGCGACGACTGGCGCGACGCCGAGCCGGGCAAGATCATGCACGAGCTGCGCACCGGCGAGTTGGCCCACTTCAAGCTGATCCCGCACACGCCCTACTACGGCACGGCGGACGCCACGCCGCTCTACCTGATCGTGCTGCACACGGCCTGGAAGACAACCGGGGACCTGAAGCTGGTTGAGCGGTTCCTGCCGACCGCGGAGGCCTGCCTGAAATGGATCGACGACTACGGCGATCGGGACGGCGACGGCTTCCAGGAGTACCAGACCCGCTCGTCCGCCGGCTACGAGAACCAGGGCTGGAAGGATTCCGGCGAGGCCCTGGTCTATCCGGACGGCAGCCTGGTGAAGGGGCCAAAGGCGCTCTGCGAGCTGCAGGGCTATGTCTACGACGCCTGGCTGCGGATGGCGGAAATCTACGACGCGCTGGGCCGGGGGCGCGACGCGGGCCGGCTGCGACGCAAGGCGGACGCCCTGTTCGAGCGGTTCAACACCGCCTTCTGGGACGAGGACGAGGGCTTCTACGCCTTCTGCCTCGACGGACAGAAGAAGAAGGTGATGAGCGTGGCGTCCAACCCTGGCCATTGCCTGTGGTCGGGGATCGTCCCGCCGGATCGCGCGGCGCGGGTCGTCGCGCGCCTGATGGCGCCGGACATGTGGGCCGGCTGGGGCGTGCGCACGCTCTCGGCCCGCAATCCCGCCTACAATCCGCACTCCTATCAGAACGGCTCGGTCTGGCCGCACGACAACGGCCTGATCGCGCTGGGCTTCCGCCGCTACGGCTTCGTGGAGGAGGCGCTGAAGCTCGCCCGCGGCGTCAGCGGCGCGGCGAGCTACTTCATGCAGCACCAGGTCCCCGAGCTGTTCGCCGGCCTGGCGCAGACGCCGACCAGCTTCCCGGTGCAGTACCAGGGCGCGAACACGCCCCAGGCCTGGGCCGCCGGCTCCTGCTTCTCGTTCCTGCAGATGATCCTGGGCCTGCAGCCCGACGCCCCCGACGGCCGCCTCTACCTCGACCCGCGGCTGCCGGAGTGGATGCCGGACTTCGAGGCGCACGACCTGCGCATCAACGACCACACCTTCGACCTGCGGTTCTGGCGCGAGGGCGAGGAAACCCGGTGGACCGTGCTGAAGGGCGACGCCAGCCGGGTGAGCCTGCGCAGCTGTGCGATCGGTTGCCCCTCGACCCCGGACGCCGCAACCGCTGCGGGCTAAGAGTCCGCCCCGAATTTGTGGGCGCACCCGCGCGCCAGCGCTACGCGTGGCGTCGCCAAGCGGCTGGCGGAGAGCAACGTCGAGTGTGGGCAGCGGTCAGCGGCGGCGCTCGCCGCGCCACCAATGCCACAGGAACACCAGGCCCAGGACGCCTAACACCTGACCGGCCAGGGACAGGAACGCCATGCCGGTCAGGCCGAGAGCGAAATAGACGCGCTCGGCGGCCGGTGCGCTGGTGTCACCCAGGTAGAAGACCACGCCGATAACGATCAGCCCGATGAGAAGCAGGCCGAGACCGATCCACAGGGACCGTTTGCGGGGGCGCTCCGCGACGATGCCGCCGAGCGGTTGCGGTTCGCGATAGGCCATGGCTGCTGGTCCTGCGTCTCGAGGATTAGCCTTCAACACCAATCTAGGTCGCCCCGCCGTGAGGGAAATCAAGTCGGAACGCCGCCGCCGAGGCCCCCCGTCTGGCCATGGCCGCCCGGAACGCCTAAGCCCAGGGCCATGGACTATGGCGAATACCTCAAGCTGGACGCCCTGCTTTCGGCCCAGGCGCCGCTGTCGGACCAGCACGACGAACTGCTGTTCATCGTCATCCACCAGGCCACGGAGCTATGGCTGAAACTGTCCATCCACGAACTCCGCGCCGCGCGCGACGAGATCCGCGGTGATGACCTCAGCCCCGCCTTCAAGGCCCTGTCGCGGGTGGCCCGCATCCAGTCCAACATGATCCAGGCCTGGGAGATCCTGGCCACCATGACCCCGGCCGACTACGCCGAGTTCCGCGACCGGCTGGGCTCCAGTTCGGGCTTCCAGTCGGCGCAGTTCCGCCAGCTGGAGTTCCTGTTGGGCGCGAAGGATGCGCGGCATCTGTCGTCGCACGCGGACGGCTCCGCGGCCCAGGCGGCGCTGAAGGCCTTGCTGGACGCGCCCAGCCTCTACGATGAGGCGCTGCGCCTGTTGGCGCGGCGCGGCTTCGCCATCCCGACCAGCCACCTGGAGCGGGACTGGAGCCAACCCTACGAGGCGAGCCCTGAGGTCAAGGCGGCGTGGCTGGCGATCTACAAGGACTCCGCCCGGCACTGGGACCTTTACGAGCTCGGCGAGAAGCTGGTCGACCTCGACTACCGCCTGCAGCAGTGGCGGTTCACCCACATGAAGACGGTGGAGCGGATCATCGGCTTCAAGCGCGGCACCGGCGGGTCCGAGGGCGTGAACTACCTGGCCCGCGCCCTGGGCCAGCGGCTGTTTCCCGAACTGCTCGACCTGCGAACGGCGATGTAGCCAGGCCGCCGACGATTTACGGCGATATTCTCAACCTCGAAATTCCCCCTCGCGCCGATCGATGTTAGGTGACGCTTGCGTCAAGCATGCAGGGGAATCGCCACATGAAGCTTCGTATCGCGCTCGCCGCCGCCGCCGGCCTCGCCGCCCTCGCGGTTCCGGTCATGTCTTCCGCCCACTTCATCCTGGAAGCGCCGAAGGGCTGGATCGAGGAGAACGGGCTGGGCGACCCGCAGAAGCTGGGCCCCTGCGGCGGCGTCACCGGCAACGCCGGAACCCCGACCAACGCGGTCACCGAGATCACCGGCAGCGAGATGCTGCACGTGAAGGTCAAGGAGACTGTCTATCACCCCGGCTTCTTCCGCATCGCGCTCTCGGTGCTGGACCGCGCCGAGCTGCCGGCCGACCCGGAAGACACCGTCAAGGACGGCCCGAACGGTAAGCCGTGGTCGGACAAGGGCAAGGTCGACCCGAACCCCAAGCCGCCGGTGCTGCTCGACGGCATCTGGGAGCACCACACCCGGGTGCCGGGCCAGGAGTTCGAGACCGACGTCAGAATCCCGAACATCAACTGCGATCACTGTTCCCTGCAGATCATCCAGTTCATGGAGAACCATCCGATCAATCCGGACGGGCGCTTCACCTATCACCACTGCGCCGACCTGAAGATCAGGGCCCAACCGCGGATGCCCATCGACCTCGCCTGGCCGGGCCAGAAGGCGGCGAGGGGCAAGAAGGCGCCGGCCAAGAAGAAGAGCTGATCTTCCCGATCCGGAGGGGCTAGGCTGGTCTCCGAACGAGGGGACGAGCATGGCGGACGGCGAGATTTGGCGGTGGTCGGCGGTGGAGACCGCGCGCGCCATCGCCGCGCGGCAGGTTAGCGCCGAGGAAGTCACCGCCGTCTGCCTGGCGCGCAAGGCGCAGGCCAATCCCGAAATCAACGCCGTCGTCGTCGACCTGGCGGACGCAGCGATGGCCGCCGCGCGCGCGGCCGACCGGGCGCAGGCCGCGGGCCAGCCGCTCGGGCCTCTGCACGGCGTGCCGGTGACGGTGAAGATCAACGTCGACGTCAAGGGCCAGGCCAATTCCAACGGCGTGGTCGGGCTCGCCGACGTGATCGCGCCGTCGGACGCGCCCGTACCCGCGAACTTCCGCAAGGCCGGCGCGGTGATCGTGGGCCTGACCAACACGCCGGAGTTCTCGTTCCGCGCCTTCACCAGCAATGCGCTGCACGGCCTGACCAGGAACCCCTGGGACCCGGCGATCACCTGCGGCGGCTCGTCGGGCGGCGCGGCTGCGTCGGTCGCCGCCGGGATCGGCTGCATCGCCCACGGCAACGACATCGGCGGCTCACTGCGCTGGCCCGCCGCCTGCTGCGGGGTGGCCACGATCAAGCCGACGCTGGGCCGCACGCCCGCCTACAACGAATCCGCCACCGTCGAGCGGCCGCCGATGGCCCAGCTGATGAGCGTGCAGGGTCCGATCGCGCGGGAGGTGGCCGACGTCCGCCTGGGCCTGCAGGCGCTGGCCCAGCGAGACCCGCGCGACCCCTGGTGGGTCCCTGCCCCGCTGGAAGGTCCGCCGCCGCCAAAG
Source organism: Pseudomonadota bacterium (assembly GCA_018241625.1). Taxonomy (GTDB): domain Bacteria; phylum Pseudomonadota; class Alphaproteobacteria; order Caulobacterales; family Caulobacteraceae; genus Phenylobacterium. Next base: position 4,940 of record JAFEDM010000266.1, read on the forward strand.
CCGATCAAGGTGGCGCTCGCAAAGCTGCCGGACGATCTAGTGACCGACCCGGAGGTCCTGGGCCTGGTGCGGCGCGCCGCCGACCACCTGGCCGACGCGGGCTATGCGGTGAGCGAGGTCGAGGTTCCCGACATCACCGGGACCTGGCATCTGTGGTGTGACCTGATCGCCACCGAGATCGCCACCGTACAGCTCGACGGCATCCGCAAGCTGGGCAGCCCGGAGAGCCTGCCGGCTATCGAAGGCCTGGTGCGCATGGCCAACCTTCTGGATCAGGCCGGCTACATGCAAGCCATGGCCTCGCGGGCCGGGCGCCTGCGCCAATGGCTGATGTTCCTGGAGGAGCATCCGGTGATCCTGGCGCCGGTTTCGGTGCGGCCGACGCCGGCCTTCGACGCCGACTTGAAGGGCGACGAGGCGGTCTACAGCTTCTTCCAGAACGACCTGCGCTTCGTCGGCGCGCTCAGCGTGCTGGGCCTGCCGGTGGCGACGGTCCCGGCTGGCCTGACGGCGGCGGGCCATCCGGTGGGCGTGCAGCTGATCGCCAGCCGCTATCGCGAAGACCTGGCCCTGGACGCCGCCCAGGCCATCGAGGCCCGGGTCGGCGTGCTGGCGAACACGCTTACGGTCCGCAGCGGCTAGGCCGCGAGCGCCGCCGCCCTGCGACGCCGCAGGACCGCGCCCAAGCCCCCCAAGCCCAGCAGCATCACCATCCAGACGGCCGGCTCA
>JAFEDM010000267.1 GCA_018241625.1 Pseudomonadota bacterium
GTGTCGCCGCCGGCCAGGTTGCGCGCGATGTCGGCGACGGCCGGCCGCTCCAGGAACAGCGAGCCGTTGCTCGAGCCCTGGTCCTCCAGGCCGTAGGACGGCGCGAACGCGCCGACCCTGACGTGGAACGGGCGCCAGCCGGAATACTGCACCCAGGCCTCATAGAGGTGGCCGGCGTCCTCCTCGCCCGCGCCGCCGAATTCCAGCAGGAAGTTGTAGTCCCAGTCCCCGAAGGCCCGGCCGTCGATCCCCAGGCGCGCGCGGCGGAAGTTGCTGCCGGAGTTCAGGTCGCGGGCGTGGGCGGTGTCGCTCGCCGCGGCCCCGCGGCGGAAGTCCGAGGCGGCGGGCCCCGCGGCCGACTGGTCGTAATCGGCGGCGTCGAACTGCATGACCGCGTGCAGATTGGCGGTGAAGCGGCCGTCGGCGCTGGCGATCGAAGGCCGTCCGGCGACGATGGTGGCCCCGCCGGCGGTGGGGAAGGCGGCGGTGGGCAAGGCGGCGGGCGTCGCCTGCGTCTGGATCACCGGCGGCGCGGATGGCTGGGCCGCGACAGGCATCGGCGCGGGCGTGGGCGGCGCGATCGCCCGCGCCTCCAAGGCGTCCACCTTCGACGGCAGGGCCTTGACCTCATCCTTCAGCGCCTGGATTTCGGCGTCGCGCGGATCGGGTTTCGGGGCGGGCCTGGCTTTCGCCTCGGCCGCGCCGGCCGCCAGGCTGAGGCCGGCGGCGGCAAGCAGGATCGTCCTCTTCGGCATCCCTCGAAAGTCCCTCGCAAGAGGCGTCGCGCGGCCAGTTCGCAAGACGCCGGTTTGTCCGGAGTCGCGTCCGGCTTCAAATCCTAGTCATTGAATAGGAATTGGCGCCTTCCAGATATTCGGCGGGCCGTCATAGATCAGCTATGGTCGCCCGCCATATCTCGCGGCGGCGGCGATCGGAGGGGCGGATGACGGATCGGGAAGACGGGCGCAGGCGGTTCCTGCAGCTGGCGGCGGGCGCGGTGGGCGCGGCGGCCTTGCCGCCCGGCGTGCGCGAGGCGCTGGCGCTGCCGGCCGCGCGGGTCACCGGCACGATCCAGGACGTGCAGCATGTGGTGATCCTGATGCAGGAGAACCGCAGCTTCGACCACTACTTCGGGACGCTGCGCGGCGTGCGCGGCTATGGCGACCCGCGCCCGATCGACCTGCCCAGCGGCCGCAACGTGTGGAACCAGCCGGCCAAAGATGGCGACGGCGTCGTCAGCCCGTTCCACCTCGACACCGGCGCCACCCGCGCCGAGACCATGTTCGGCCTGGACCACAGCTGGAAGGGCAGCCACGCGCGCTGGAAGCACCACGACGCCTGGGTCCCGGCCAAGACGCCGCTGACCATGGGCTATTTCACCCGCGCGGACATCCCCTTCTACTACGCGCTGGCCGACGCCTTCACGGTCTGCGACGCCTACCACTGCTCGATCTTCGGGCCGACCAACCCGAACCGGCTGTTCCTGTGGAGCGGGACCAGCGGGCTGGCCGCCGGCGACAACAGCAAGATCGTGGTCGCCAACCCGCCGGAGGAGACCAACAACAACGCCAACCCGGCCGAGGACTCGCCGAAGTTCAAGGGCCTGAAGTGGCCGACCTACGCCGAGCGGCTGCAGGCGGCGGGCGTGAGCTGGAAGGTCTACCAGGAGTACGAGAACTACGGCGACAACGGCCTCGCCTATTTCGACAACTTCCGCGGCATCGGGCCGGAGTCGGCGCTCTACCAGCGCGGCCGGGCCTGGTCGCCGGGCTCCACCAAGGCCAACGCCAAGGACTCGGACGGCCGGTGGCTGGTGGACCAGTTCGCGGCCGACGTGACCGCCGACAAGCTGCCCCAGGTGTCCTGGATCGTGACCAACTACCGGCTGTCCGAGCACCCCTCGGCCAGCCCCTCGGACGGCGAGCACCTGACGGCGCGGCTGATCGCGGCGCTCGCGTCCAATCCCAAGGTCTGGGCCAAGACCGCCTTCATCCTGAACTACGACGAGAACGACGGCTTCTTCGACCATGTGCCGCCGCCGATCCCGCCGGTGGCCTCTGCACCGGGCAAGTCCACCGTGGCGCTCGACCACGAGGACTATCATGGCGAGCCGGTGGGCCTGGGCCCGCGCGTGCCGATGATCGTGGTCTCGCCGTGGACCAAGGGCGGCTACGTCAACTCCCAGCTGCACGACCACACCTCGGTGATCCGGTTCCTGGAGGCGCGGTTCGGGGTCATGGAGCCGCAGATCTCGCCCTGGCGGCGGTCGGTGTGCGGCGACCTGACCAGCCTGTTCGACTTCAAGACGCCCAACCGCGCGGCCCAGAAGCTGCCGGACGCCTCGGCCCTGCCGGTCCGCGCCGCCAAGGCCAAGGCCCTGCCCTTCCCCAAGCCGCCGCAGACCGCCGAGGCGCATCCGCGCCAGGAGCCGGGTCAGCGGCCGGCGCGGGCGCTGCCCTACGCCTTCGACGTCGGCGGCCATCCGACGCCCGAGGGCTTCGCGCTGCTGATCGACAATACCGGCCAGGCCGGCGCCACGTTCGAGCTGCGCCAGCCGCGCGGCGTGGAGCCGCGGTTCTATGCGGTCGAGGCCGGCAAGCGGCTTGAGGACGCCTTCCCCTTGGCGGGCGACGCCTACGACCTGACCCTGTTCGGCCCGAACGGCTTCCTGCGCCGCTTCAAGGGCCAGTCGGGCCCGATGAAGCCCGGGGCGAAGGCGCGGTTCGACGCCAAGACCGGACGGCTGCTCATCACCCTGGAGAACCACGGCCCGACGGCGGTCAGCCTGGAGGTCACGCCCGCCGCCTACCTGGAGGCCGCGCCCCGGCTGCGCCGGCTGGCGCCCGGCGAGACGGCCGTCGACGCCTGGGACCTGAAGGCCAGCCACAACTGGTACGACCTAGTCGTCACCTGCGCCGAGGCGCCCAGCTTCCAGCGCCGCTTCGCCGGCCACGGCGAAGACGGCAAGCCCAGCCTGTCGGACCCCCTGCTCGGCCGACAGGCCTAGGCCGCGCGCCTAGCCCGGCGGCATGGCCGCCAGGTCCATGAAGGCGTGGACGGCCAGCAGGCAGATGCCGACGAAGATGGCCACCGGCAGGATCAGCTGGGCGATGTGCAACGGACTGCGCAGGCCTCTTGGGACGCTCATGATCGACCTCCTGTCGGAGGGAAATGCATCGCGTCACGATAGGTTCTGGCGCCGCTGGGGCGATCCGCGCTCGGGCCCCTAGGTTTTCCGCGTCAGCCAGATCGTCTCGGCGCGACGCTTCAAGGCGTCGTCCATGGCCATGAAGGCGCGATAGATGGTCCCGGCCATCCGCTTGCCCAGGCGCGGCCCCAACAGGCCGGCGATCAGCTCGCCGTTGTTCACGATGCAGCTTTCCTCGGCCAGGGCCTCGATCTCGAAGAAGCGCGTGGCCTTCACCAGCCCGCCCAGCATGCTGAGCCGCCAGTGCAGCTGCTCGTTCGGCACCCACTCCAGCACCATCGGATGGATCTCCTGCGGCGGCCGGCCCGGCAGGGCCAGCGTCAGGTCGAGGGTGGCGCCGATGCGGATCTCGCCCGACGCCTTGGGATAGAGCTCGCACCACTCGTGCCAGGACGACAGGTCGGACAGCACCTCCCAGATCACCTCGGCCGGCGCCTGGATGCCGACGCGGTGCTCGATCCGCAGGCCGCGGGGCGCCTTAGGCGGCGGCGGCTTCGGGTTCATCGGCTTCGGACCCAGGCTCATGCCGCCGCGGGTCCCGAACGGGCCGGCCTTCAGGTTGGGGGGAGGTAGGACCGGCATCAGGCCAAATTCCTCATACGCTTTCCTTGATCCGCCAGGTGGCGCCGGCGGGACCGTCCATGACCTCGACATTGAGCGCGGCCAGCTCGCCGCGCAGGCGGTCGGCCTCGGCCCAGTCCTTGGCCTTGCGCGCCGCGTCGCGGGCGGCGACCAGGCCGTCGATCTTCGCGGTCAGTTCCTCGTCCGCGCCGCCCTGGAACCAGGCCTGCGGATCCTGTTGCAGGAAGCCCATCACCGAGGCCAGGGCCATCAGGTCGGCCTTCAACGGGCCGGCCTCGCCGGAGCCCTTGCGGACGGCGGCGTCGAGGTCGGTGGCGAGCTTCTTGATCGTCGCCATGGCCGCCGGCGTGTTGAGGTCGTCGAGCAGCGGCTCCAGCTGATCCTCGGCGAGCGCGCCGGAGCCGGTGGCCTCGACATGCCGCGCGCGGCCCAGCACGCCGTAGAGATGGTCCAGCGAATTGCGCGCCTGGATCAGGGCGTCGTCGGTCCACGACAGCGGCTGGCGATAGTGCGCGCCCAGCAAGGCCCAGCGGATCGCCTCGCCCGGCTGCTGCTTCAGAAGGTCGTGGGCCAGGGCGACGTTGCCCAGGCTCTTGCTCATCTTCTCGTCGCCCATGTTCAGGAAGCCGTTGTGCAGCCAGAAGCGGGCATACTCGCCACCGTGAGCGTGGTCGTGGTCGCAAACCCCCTGGGCCAGTTCGTTCTCATGGTGCGGGAACACCAGGTCGATGCCGCCGCCGTGGATGTCGATCGGCAGGCCCAGCTCCTGCTCGATCATCGCCGAGCATTCGATGTGCCAGCCGGGCCGGCCGGGCCCCCAGGGGCTGTCCCACACCGGCTCGCCCGGCTTGGAGGGCTTCCACAGCACGAAGTCGGCGGGGTGCTGCTTGTAGGGCGCGACCTCGACGCGGGCGCCGGCGATCATCTCGTCCAGCGGCCGGCCCGACAGCTTGCCGTAGTCGCCGAACGCCTGGGTGTTGAACAGCACATGGCCCTCGGCGGCGTAGGCCGAGTTGTTGCCGACCAACCGCCCGATCATGGCGATGATCGCGTCCATGGTCCGGGTAGCGCGCGGCTGCACGGTGGGCGGCAGGGCGCCCAGGGCCGCGGCGTCGCCGTTGTAGGCGGCCAGATACCGGTCGGTGATTGTCTCGATCGGCACGCCTTCCTCGGCGGCCTTGGCGTTGATCTTGTCGTCCACGTCGGTGACGTTGGCCGCATAGCGCACGGCGTCTTCGCCATAGAGCCGGCGCAGCAGCCGGAACAGGACGTCGAACACCACCACGGGGCGGAAGTTGCCGATGTGGCTGTAGTTGTAGACCGTCGGCCCACAGACATACATCGTCACCCGGCTCGGATCGGCGGGAACGAAGGGCCGCTTGGCGCGGGCCATGGTGTCGTAGAGCTGAAGGGACATCGATCTTTTCTGACGTAGCGTGACGGTTGCCCAGGTCTGGGTCCGGCCCATATACAGATGGGCGGAGCGGGAAGCCACGGGAACCCCCGGGAAGTTTCCCCATCCAAACGAAGGGTGGCCACGCGTCATTTCCGGGACCTTCGTCCCGGCGCAACTCACCCCTGGAAAGAACCTCTCCCGACATGGACGCTATCCGCGACCGAACCCTGGTCGGCTCCCCCGACCTTGATCTTGACCCCGCAAAGCGCCCGTCCCGCGAAGAGGCGATGGAAGCCGTGCGCACCCTGATCGCCTGGGCCGGCGACGATCCCCGCCGCGAAGGCGTGCTCGATACGCCGAAGCGCGTCGTCGACGCCTACGCCGAATGGTTCGAGGGCTATCAGGCCGATCCGGCCAAGGAACTGTCGCGCACCTTCGAGGACGTGCAGGGTTACGACGACATCGTCATGCTGCGCGAGATCGAGGTGGAGAGCCACTGCGAGCACCACATGGCGCCGTTCCTGGGCAAGGCCTACGTGGCCTACATGCCCACCAACCGCGTGGTCGGCATCTCCAAGATCGCCCGGGTGGTCGAGATCTTCGCCAAGCGTCTCCAGACCCAGGAGACCATGACCCAGCAGATCGCCGACGCCATCACCGACAGCCTGCGCCCGGCCGGCGTGGCGGTGCTGATCGACGCCAACCACCAGTGCATGTCGACCCGCGGGGTGCATCACCGCCACGTGTCCACGATCACCACCCAGTTCACCGGCGTCTTCAAGACCGACCCGACCCTGCGCCAGCGCTTCCTGGACTTCGCGAACAAGAAGTAGCCCGCCCCATTTCGTCATCCTCCGGTCGCCCGAAGAGGCGATCCGGGGGACCCATGCGGCCTGCGCCCCTTCTGAAACTCAGCTTTGGTCCCCCGGATCAGCCTGGCGACTGACCGGAGGATGACGATTCAATGGGCCAGCGGGTTGGTCGGCTCTCCCTCGCCCGGGGCGCGGGGCGGGTGGACGATGGTGACGAGCACGAAGCTGAGCAGGATCAAGAGATACCAGGCGCCCAGCTTGTCGACGGGCACCAGGGACCAGCCGCGCTTCTGGCTGGGGTAGATCCAGGCGGCGGTGAAGGTGCCGATGTTCTCGGCGAACCAGATGAACAGCGCCACCAGCAGCAGGCCCAGCAGCACCGGCATCCGCCGGGGCTTCAGGTCGGGCGTGAAGGTGAACCACGACCGGGCGAACAGCAGGGCCGAGGCCGCATAGAGCCCCCAGCGGACGTCCATGACGTAGTGGTGGGTGAAGAAGTTCACATAGCTCGCCACCGCCAGCGCCCAGGCCAGCCCGTGCGGCGGCCAGCGGATGAAGCGGATCTCGAACAGCCGCAGCGCCCGGGCGATGTAGGAGCCGATCGCCCCGTACATGAAGCCCGAGAACAGCGGCACGCCGCCGATGCGCAGCAGGCTGTGCTCCGGATAGATCCATGAGCCGTGGGCGGTCTTGAAGATCTCCATGCCGGTGCCGACCACGTGGAAGATGAGGATCACCGCCGCCTCGTCCCAGCGTTCCAGCCTGGTGGCGAGCAGCAGGGCCTGGATCGCCACGGCGCCCAGCACGAGGAAATCATAGCGGGCCAGCGGCGCGTGCGCCGGCCACAGGTAGCGGGTGGCGATGATCAGCGCGAGCATCGCCCCGCCGAACAGGCAGGCCCAGGCCTGCTTCAGCCCGAACAGCAGGAACTCATAGGCGAAGGCGTTGAGGCGCGAGCGCGCGGCCCAGGGCCGGACCGCCGCGTCCATGGCCAGCACGCGGCCCTTGATCCGGTCCTTGAGATTCACCTGACGAGCTTAGCGGGCCTTCCTACCGCGGCGAAGCGGCCTTCTTCCCGGGTCTGGCAAACCCCGGGGAGAAGGCCTTCGCCCGCCCTCGAAAAGAAGCGTCAGGCGGCGATGGGCGATCGACGGCTGCGCCGAAGGCCGAAGCCCAGAGCCGCGAAGCCCGCGACCATCAGGCTCCAGGCTGCGGGTTCCGGCACCGGAGTGAACACGGCGGCGGCGGCGTCATAGTTTCCGACCGCCACGATCGTCCGGAAGGGGTTGTCGGCGTCACCCTTGCCGAGGAAGAACTGATAGCCGCCCACCGACTGGTCACCCAGATCGAAGCCGCCGAAGGCGTCGGCGATCGGATCCGCGTCGAAGGTGTAGCCTTGAGCGTTGATGAACATGTTGCCGATGCCGGCGAAGGCCCCGTTCAGATAGGTGACCGTCGGGAAGTTCCCGGCGCCCAGATCGCAACCGGCCCCACAGTCGCCTTCCGGCGTGCCGTAGTTCACTTCATCGAACTTGGTGAAGGTGACATCGCCCACCTTGATGGTCAGGGACGCGTTCGGATCGTCCGAAAGGCTGGCGGTGAATACGCTGGAAAAGCCCAGTCCTGTGCCGTCGTTGACCGACTGGGTATGGTCCGTCAGCGTCGACGGATCGAACACCGCCTGGAAGGTGATCGGCGTGCCCGCGGCGATCGAGGCGGGACCGCCGGCGTTGACGCCGAGCACCTGGCCCGCAAAGTCCACTTGGACGTAGGACGCGTGCGCTGGGACGGCCAGCATGAGCGGCGCGGCGGCCGCGAATAGGGCATACGCAAATTTCATGACTTACTCCTCCTGTCCGCCGGAACGCGCCGACGCCGGGAGAGCCTGCCCACGACGCCGTCAAGGCGAGCGCCAATCCCCGCGCCGCCATCGTCAATTCGGCGTCAAAAGGAGGCGGCGGTCCGTCAGAAGCCGGCGGCTTCCGCCGCCTTAGGACAATCGTAGGGCCGCGAAGGCCGCCGGCAGAAGTCCGGCCAGCGACCGGTGCTGCGCCAAGCTTCCACCAGCCCCTGGCGCGCGGCGAAGGCCATGAAGCGGCGGTCGGCGCGGAAGGGCGCCATCGCGTCGTAGAACAGCACCCAGCGCGCAGGGAATTCCCAATCCGGAAAGCCTGCGGCCACGGCGTAGGCGGCGTCCAGGTCGCCGACCAGCGAGAACTGCGTCATGGCGCCGACGCGATAGCTCGGATCTGGTCCCGGCAGCATCGCCCAGATCGCGGTCTCGGCAGCGGCGCGGGCCTGTGGCGACGGCGTGCGGCGGAAGGCGAGGACGGCCTTCCAGGCGTTCGCCTCGGCGCCGCGCATGCCGAAGTCGGCGCCCGCCGTAGCCAGCAAGCGGAGCGCGGCCTCGGGATCGCCTGACAGCGCCTCGATGCGAAAACGCGCCTCGGACACGAACGGGTCACCGGGCCAGCGGCGCAGGGTCTCGACGATCATGGACGCCGCGTCGTCACGCTGGCCGTAGAGCCCAAGCAGGCGGATCAACTGGCCGGCCATGACTTGGCTGAACGGGTCGTGCTGGACCGCCAACTGGGCATAGGACAGCGCCTCGTCCCGCCGGCCCACGTCCGCCAGTTCGTAGGCCAAGTCGACGTTGACGATCGCGTTGTCCGGATCGCGGCGATGGCCTTCCGCCAAAAGCGCCATTCGCTCCTTCCAGCGCCTCGGCCCCGGCGCTGCCTCGGACCGCGCGTCCCAGGCCTCGCCTTCGTCAGGATCGAGCGCGAGCGCCCGGCGAGCGTAGGCGTCGGCCTGGGCTCGTGTCGAGGCCCCGGCCTCACCGTCAGGAGCGATCGCGCCGGTCGCCGCGGCGAACATCGCCCAGCCGTGGGCGAAGTCGGGCCGGCGGCGCACCGTCTCGGCCAATAGGCGGGCGGAGCGCGCCCAGTCGCCGTGCTTCTGCTGGCAGCCTTCGAGGTAGAGGCGCAGGGTCTCGGCGTCCATGTCCGGCGGGGGCCGATGCCCACCCTCGACGCAGACGCCGACGTCGGCCGCGGCGCCGGCGATCTGCGCACGCAGTGCGTCCGCCTCGGTCGCCTTGCGGGCGAAACTCTGGGACCAAAGGATCGCGCCGCTGCGACCGTCGAGAAGGCGCAGATTCGCATGCAGGACGCCGTCGCCGCTGCGGGCCTCCCCGTTGATCACATAGTCGGCGCGCCGCGCGGCGGCCGGAGCCTGATCGCGGGGGTCCTCCACGGCGAGGCGCGCGTCGTTGCCCAGGACCATCTGCGCCAGATCGGCGGAGAAGCCGACCCGGAGCGCCTGGGCGGGCGCGTCGGCCGCGGGGGCGGCCAGAGCGTCCACACGGAGGATGCGCGGCCGGTCGCGGCCCTGCCAAAGCACCCACCCGAGGATGGAGATGGCGGCGACCAGGGCCAGGGCGGCGAGGCCAAGCAGCAGTGCGCCGCGTCGTCGCGTCGTTGCATGGGCTTTCGGCGCTGTGGCTTTCGGCGCCAAACCCTGACGAGGCGGGGGGTCGGCGCTCAACCGACTTTCCAGGGCCACCAGCTCCGGCGAAGGTTCGAGCCCGAGCTCCTCGCGCACCGCGCGCTCGTACTGCCGGAACGTCTGTCGCACGCCGGCCCGATCGCCCAGAGCAGCGCGGCCCATAAGGCTGAGGCGCACCGCCGCTTCGTCGAATGGCTCGGCCGCCATCAAGGCCGAGGCCAGGCGTAAAGCCCCCGCCGCGTCGCCCGCTTCAAGCGCCTGCTCGGCCACGGCGAGGCCCAGCGCCTGGCGCTCCTCGCTGCGCCGCGCGCGCTGAGCAGCCAGCCACTCCGCGAAGCCCGGATCGACGTCGTTGAGGTCGGCAAGCAGCTCTCTCGGATGTTCGCCCAGAAGTTCAGCGAATCCTGTGGCGTCGAGGCCAGGGTCGCGCATGGCGTCGAGGTCGGTCGAGACCCGTTCGCACCGTACCTGGACCCCGGCGCGATCCACCTGCAGCAGGGCTGTCTGGCCCTCGCTCATGGCCCGCAGTTCGTAGAGCGCCTGGCGGACGCTGGCGCGAGCCTGGTCCGAGCCGCGGTCGCCCCAGAAGAGCCCGGCTATGCGCTCCCGCGACGTGCGTTCCCCGGTCAGGATCAGATAGGCGAGCAGGGCGCGCGGTTTGCGTCCGACCGGCGTCATGACGGCGCCGTCCGGCCCCGCCAGGTCGAAGCCGCCGAACAGGCGCGCGCGCCACGGAGCGGTCTGAGACGAGGAAGGCCTGCCGTCCGCCATCGCCAGGGTCATGTCCCCCAAAGAGCCAAACCGTCCGACGTTCACACGGCGGGTCGGCTCGACGCAATGGCGACCACGCCCCCTAGCGTCGGGCTCGCCGGCGGCGCCATATGTCGCCCATGAGCTTCCCGACCGCGCCCGACACCCACGCCCTGGAGCACGGCGACACGCTTGCGCCGAACTTCGACGCCAACGGCCTGATCGCGGCGGTGGCGACCCACGCCGACACCGGCGAGGTGCTGATGTTCGCCTGGATGAACGCCGAGGCGCTGGCCAAGACGCTGGCGACCGGCGAGGCGCACTACTGGAGCCGTTCGCGCCGGGAGCTCTGGCACAAGGGCGCGACCAGCGGCCAGGTGCAAACCGTCGTCGAGGCGCGGATCGACTGCGACCAGGACTGCGTCTGGCTGAAGGTGCGGCCGGGCGGCGACGGCGGCGCCTGCCACACCGGGGCGCGATCCTGCTTCTATCGGGTGATCGAGGACGGCAAGCTCAAGGGCGCCGGATGACCGTCGTCCAGGCGCTCGCCGCCTATTTCGTCGCCGCCGGCCTGCTGACCGTCACGCCCGGCCTGGATACGGCGCTGGTGCTGCGCACCGCCGCCGTCGAGGGGGCGAAGCGGGCCGCGCTGGCCTGCCTCGGCATAGGGGTCGGCTGCCTGGTCTGGGGCGCGGCGGTGGCCCTCGGCCTCGCGGCTCTGCTGCAGGCCTCGGCGCTCGCCTTCACGGCGCTGAAATGGGCTGGCGCGGCCTATCTAGTCTGGCTCGGGATCGGCATGCTGCTGAAGCCCCGCGACCGGTTCTCGCTGGGCGACGGCGCCGCGTCCCAAGGCGGCGATCTGAGTTGGCTGCGCAAAGGCCTGCTGACCAACCTGCTGAATCCGAAGATCGGCGTCTTCTACATCTCCTTCCTGCCGCAGTTCCTGCCGGCCGGCGTCCCGGCCGCGCCCTTCATCTTCCTGCTGGCCGCCCTGCACGTGCTGATCAGCTTCGTCTGGTTCGCGGTGCTGATCGGCGCCACGCGGCCGATCTCGCGCATCCTGCAGCGCGCCGCGGTGGTGCGCTGGCTGGACCGGATCACCGGCGGGGTCTTCCTGGGCTTCGGCGTGAATCTGGCCCTTTCGCGCCGCTAGGGCCCATCGACATTCCGGGCCGGCGCCCCTCGAAAGCCCTCCTCCTCGATGGAGGAGGGTTGGGTGGTGGTGTGGCTATGACGTCGACGCAGACATCTGGACCGGCGCCGGCGCCCAAGCGCGCCTGCAGGCCCACTGTCCTGCGCACACCACCATCCCCGACCCTTCCTCCATCGAGGAGGAAGGGGGTTTGGGCCTGCGCGTTCAGCCCGGTTGGATGTCGATTGGTCCTAAGCCGGCCTGGCCTCGACGGGGTGCAGGCCCGAGACCCCGTTCGCGCCGGTGCTGGCCCGATAGGTGGCGAGCACGCGCGTCGAGTAGGCCCGGTCCTTGATCGACGAGACGGCGATCAACTCGCCCGTCGCCGTCGTCTGGGTCAGGGTCAGGAGGACGAAGCCCTTGGCGGTCTGGTTGTTGAACAGGACCTCGCGATTGTACTTGGCGAAGGCCTCGCCCAGCGGGACCTGCGGATAGGCCTCGCCGGGGCCAGGGCTGGTGATCGGCCCGGTCCCGAACTCCACCGCCACCCGCTTGCCGCCCGTCTCGGCGGTCCACAGCTCGTTGGCCCAGAAGGCGTGGCTGTCGCCGCTCACCACCACCAGGTTGGCGCGGGCCTTTTCGGTCAGGGCGTAGAGCCGCTGGCGGTCGGCCGGATAGCCGTCCCACATGTCGGCGCCCCAGGGCAGGCCGAGGGCGGCGTTCTGCTCCAGCTTGTGCAGCCGCTGCAGCGCCGGACGCGGCAGCTCGGTGCGCAGCGCCGCATAGGCCTCCGGCGTCATGTAGCGGCGCACCGGCGGGGTGAAGAGCCGGGCCATCACCACCTGGTTGCCCAGCACCTGCCAGGAAATCCCCGACTTCACCGAGGCGGTCATCTCGCGCGACAGCCAGGCCTCCTGGGCCGGGGCCATCATCTTTCGGGCCGGGTTGTCCAGCTTCTCGCGCCAGGCCGCCACGTCGCGGGCCGTGGGCTGCGGCGGCAGCTCCTGGTCGGGATAGAGCTGGTGGTCGCGGGCGGTGAGCCGGGTCTCCAGCATGAACAGGCTGGCCACGTCGCCGAAGTCGAAACTGCGGTAGATGGCGAAGCCGCCGCCCTGCGGCTCGCGGATCGGCATCCATTCGTAGTAGGCGCGGATCGCGGCCGCCTTGCGCAGGTTCCAGTCGCCCTCGGTGGCCGGCTGGTGGTTCTCGGCGCCGCCGACCCAGCTGTCGTTGGCGGTCTCGTGGTCGTCCCAGACGCAGATCCAGGGCGCGCGCGCGTGGGCCGCCTGAAGCTGGGGATCGGTCTTGTACTGGGCGTGGCGGCGGCGGTAGTCGGCGAGGCTGACGCACTCGTGCGGCGGATCGTGCGGCCGTTCGCCGGCCACCGGCGAATCCATGCCGTAGGAGCCCGGCCCGCCGTATTCGTAGATGTAGTCGCCGAGGTGGACGACCGCGTCCAGGCGCGGCAGGCGGGCGATGGCGCCATAGGCGTTGAAGTAGCCGTTCGGGTAGAGGGCGCAGGTGCAGACCGCCAGCGACACCTCCTCGGTCGGTCCCACCGGCAAGGTCGAGGTGCGCCCGATCGGCGAGCGCACGCCGCCGGCCGCGAAATAGAACTGATAGCCGCGGCCGGGCTCCAGGTTGACCACGTCCACCTTGACCGTGAAGTCGCGGTCCGGACCGGTGACGCCCGAGCCGCGCTTGCCGCCGCCCTTGCCGTCCATCGGGTCCAGCCGCCACTCGTAGCGGATCGGGTCGTTCCCGCCGCGCGGGGTGATGCGGGTCCAGATGATCACCCGGTCCTGCAGCGGATCCCCCGAGGCCACGCCGTGCTGGAACGAGACCTTGTCGCGCGCGTTGGCTGCGCCGTGGGGTGTCGCGGCCGCGCCCAGGCCCAACAGGGCCAGCGCCTTGCGTCGATCCACTCGCATCATCGTCCCCGGCCCGCGCCGCCCCAGCGCGTCGAGTCGCACAATAGCACAGGAGCGATCCACCTCGTGGCCAGCGAAGCCCTTCATGTCCCGCGCGAGAAGCTGCGGCGCGAGACCCTGAACCTGCACTACGCCATCTCCTCGCTGATGGAGGAGTTCGAGGCGGTCGACTGGTATCGCCAGCGCGCCGACGACTGTGACGATCCCAGCCTGAAGGAGATCCTGCTACACAACGCCCGCGAGGAACTGGAGCATGCGGCCATGGTCCTGGAATGGATCCGCCGCAACGACAAGGAAGCGGACAAGCAGTTGAAGACCTACCTCTTCACCACGGCCGACATCCTGAAGGTCGAGGAGGAATCCGAAGACTAGGGATGACCACGGGCGGGGCGGCGACAGATATCGAGACGGAAGCTGACGACGACGACGCCGGCGAACCTCGGCTCGTCGAGGTCGACGCCGGGCAAGCCGGCGGGCGGCTGGACAAGACCCTGGCCGACCTCACGCCGGAGCTGTCGCGCGCGCGCCTGCAGGCCCTGATCGCCGACGGGCGGGTGAGCCGCGACGGCGCGCCCGTCACCGACGCCTCGGCCAAGGCCCAGGCCGGCGCCTACCGGATCAGCGTGCCGCCGCCGGTCGCCGCCGAGCCGCGGCCCGAGGCGATCCCGCTCACCGTCCTCTACGAGGACGCCCACCTGATCGTGGTCGACAAGCCGGCGGGCATGGCCGTCCACCCGGCGCCCGGCAGCGAGACCGGCACCCTGGTCAACGCCCTGCTCGCCCATTGCGAAGGCAGCCTCTCCGGTGTCGGCGGCGTGGCGCGGCCGGGCATCGTCCACCGCATCGACAAGGAAACCTCCGGCATCGTCGTCGCGGCCAAGACCGACGCCGCCCACCAAGGGCTCTCGGCCCTCTTCGCGGCCCACGACATCGACCGGGTCTATATCGCCCTGACCCGCGGCGCGCCGCCCCA
>JAFEDM010000268.1 GCA_018241625.1 Pseudomonadota bacterium
CGCGGGCCAGGCAGTCGAAGGCCGCGCGCTGATTGGTGTGGGCGAGCGAGGGCAGGGCCACCGCACCCATGGCCGCGTCGATCAGGGCGCCGACCACGAGTTTGGGCGCGAGTCGCGGGGCGGCGCGTCCGACGCCCGCACGGCCTTCCAGTTCGCCGTCGATGAAGCCGCGCAGGGCCTCGCTGGCCGAGCGGCCCTCGTCCTTGCAGCGCGCCATGAAGGCGAGCTTGGTCGGATAGGGCAGACGGATCTCGATCGTCTCGCTCTTCTTCAGGGGGCGGGTCATGCGGGCCTCGCGGTCAGTTCTTCGGTCGCCAGTCTAGCTGAAAGCGCAATTCGCGTCGCCGTGACAGGAAATTCCTGTCCGGACACGGCCTACGTAGCGAACCTGAATTGAAGCGCCGGGCGCCGCTCGCGTTCAATCGGCCGGCATGAACGGCGCGAAAGGCCACGGAATGCCGGACGGAACCGCGACTGCGAACCTCTACCTGCCGAAGCTGGCGACGGTGCTGCGCGAGGGCTACGGGCTCCCCGACCTGCGCCGCGACGCGGTGGCGGGGCTGACGGTGGCCATCGTGGCCCTGCCGCTCTCCATGGCCATCGCCGTGGGCTCCGGCGTGTCCCCCGACCGGGGCCTCTACACCGCCATCGTCGGCGGTTTCGTGGTCTCGCTGCTGAGCGGCAGCCGGTTCCAGATCGGCGGGCCGGCGGGCGCCTTCATCGTGCTGGTCTCGGCGACGGTGGCGCGGTTCGGCGTCGAGGGCCTGCTGTTGACGGTGCTGCTGTCCGGGGTGTTGCTGGCGTTGGCAGGGCTGATCCGGGTGGGGTCGCTGATCCGTCACATCCCGCACGCGGTGACCGTCGGCTTCACGAGCGGCATCGCCGTGACCATCCTGGCGAGCCAGCTGAAGGACCTGGGCGGCCTGCGCCTCGGCCACGCCGAGCCCGGCCCGCTGATCCCCAAGCTGGGCGCCCTGGCGCAGGCCGCGGGCACGCTCAACCCGGCCGCCCTGGCGCTGGGCGTCGGGACGACCGCGGCGATCTTCCTGCTGCGCCGGTTGCGGCCCACCTGGCCGGGGATGCTGATCGCCCTGGTGCTGGCCAGCGTCGTGGCCGCCCTCCTGCACCTGCCGGTGGAGACCATCGGCAGCCGCTTCGGCGGCGTCCCGCACGTCCTGCCGGCGCCGCACCTGCCGCCGGTCAGCCTGGATCGGCTGTGGCAGGTCCTGCCGACCGCGCTCTCCTTCACCCTGCTGGGCGGGGTGGAGAGCCTGCTGTCGGCCAAGGTCGCCGACAGCATGATGGCGCGCCAGCACCGCTCGAACATGGAGCTGGTGGGCCAGGGGATCGCCAACATCGCCTCGGCCCTGTTCGGCGGCATCGCGGTCACCGGCACCATCGCGCGGACCGCCACCAATGTGCGCGCCGGCGGCCGCAGCCCGATCGCCGGCATGCTGCACGCGCTGTTCCTGCTGGGCTTCATGCTGGTGGCCGCGCCCTTGGCCAGCTACGCGCCGCTGGCGGCGCTGGCCGGCGTGCTGGTCGCGGTCTGCTGGGGCATGGCGGAAAAGGCCGAGTTCGCACGGCTGCTGGGCGACCGGCGCGCTGCGCTGGTGTTGCTGACCACCTTCGGCCTGACGCTGGTGAAGGACCTGACCACGGGGATCCTGGCGGGCTGCCTGGTCGCCGCCGGCCTGGCGCTGATCAAGGCGCCGGTGCGCGAAGAAGGCGCCTGAGCCGCCCCCGGTTGGCGCCGGGCCGGGATTCGACGTAGGCCTGTGGCCGGACATTGAATCCGGGGAAGGTTCTGGCGATGCGGGCGGGGTTTCTGGTCGGATTCGTGCTGTCGGGTGTCGCCCTGTCCAACGGAGCGTTCGCCGCCGAGCCCGCCAAGCCGCCGCCCGGCCCCGCCGACGCCAAGTTCCGCGCGATCTACGAGGCCGAGTGGGCTTGGCGGAAGACCGAGTTCCCCGGCGAGCGGGGCGAGAACGCGGCGATCAATCCCAAGCTGGGCAAGGTGGACGCCGCCAGCCAGCAGCGGCGCCTGGCGCACTGGCAGGACGTGGTCCGGCAGGTCGACGCGATTTCGGAGAAGGATCTCTCGCCGCCCGAGCAGGTGAACTACGAGGTCTATCGCGACCAGATCCAGACCCGGATCAACCAGCAGAAGTTCCGCGAGTACGAGAAGCCGTTCAATTCCGACAGCCAGTTCTGGTCGAACCTGGGCTTCACCGCGAGCCGGACCTTCCACACCACGCAGGACTATCGCAACTGGATCGGCCAGATGCGCGACATCCCGCGCTGGTTCGACGACGAGACGGTGAACATGAAGGCCGGGCTGGCGCGCGGCTTCACCCCGCCGAAGGCCACCCTGGTGGGCCGCGACAAGTCGGTGTCGAACGTCAGCCAGGCCGCGGACGTGGAGCATACCTTCTTCTGGAAGCCGTTCGAGCACATGCCGCAGTCGGTCTCGCCCGCCGATCAGGCGGCGCTGAAGGCCGAGGCGCGGCAGGTGTTCGAGGCCAGCGTGCGGCCGGCCTACGCCAAGCTGCTGACCTTCCTCGACACCGAGTACATCCCGCATACGACCGAGGTCCTGGCCGCCGAGGCCCTGCCGGACGGCAAGGCCTACTACCAGGCGCAGATCCGCGAATTCACCACCACCGATATGACGCCCGAGCAGATCCACCAGCTGGGGCTCAGCGAGGTCGCCAAGATCCACGCCCAGATGCTGGAGGTCATGAAGGAGACCGGCTTCCAGGGCGATTTCCCCGCCTTCCTCCAGTACTTGCGTACGGATCCTAAGTTCTATGTGAAGGATCCGCAGGAGCTGCTGAACCGCGCCGCGTGGATCGCCAAGCGGGTGGACGGCAAGCTGCCGGCCTACTTCGGCTGGCTGCCGAGGAGCCGCTTCGGGATCGAGCCCGTGGCGCCGGACATCGCGCCCTTCTACACCTCGGCCCGGGGCGGGACGACGACCTACCTGCTCAACACCTACGACCTGCCCAGCCGGCCGCTCTACAACCTCACCGCCCTGACCCTGCATGAGAGCGCGCCGGGCCATTCGCTGCAGGGCGGGCTGGCCGACGAGCAGGACCAGCTGCCGCCCTTCCGGCGCAACGTCTACATCTCGGCCTATGGCGAGGGCTGGGCGCTCTACTGCGAGCGGCTGGGCGTCGAGATGGGGATGTACGACACTGCCTACGACCGCTTCGGCATGCTGACCTTCCAGATGTGGCGCGCGGCGCGGCTGGTGGTCGACACCGGCGTGCACCACAAGGGTTGGACCCGGGCGCAGGCGATCCAGTACCTGCACGACAACACTGCGCTCGCCGACCACGACATCGAGATCGAGGTCGACCGCTACATCTCCTGGCCCGGCCAGGCGCTCAGCTATTACCTGGGCATGATGGCGATCGTGGAGGCGCGGGCGAAGGCCGAAAAGGCGCTGGGGCCGAAGTTCGACATCCGGGCCTTCCACGACACGGTGCTGGCGCTGGGCAGTGTGCCGATCCCGGTGCTGAAGGCCCGCATCGACCGCTTCATCGCCGAGGGTGGCCGCGATCCCATGCCGGTGAAGTTCCAGAAAAAGGGGTCGGACGAGACGCCGGCGGCCTAGCCATGCGGCCTACGCGCGGCGCCGCGCGCAAGCTCGGGTCAAAATATATCATGGAAAGATATAAGATCGAGTTCTAAGGGGGAGGCGCCTGCGTCCCTCCACTCCAAGCCATTCGAGACCGTGATCCGGAAAATCGCCATGCAACGCCGTCGCCCGTCGCGGCAGGACCGCCTGCTGCGCGGGCGTCTCTATGCCCGGCGCGCGCGGCGGACGGCGATCATCGTCGCGGTGGCGATGCTGGGCGGGGTCGTCGGCGCGGCGTTCGCCCGGCTGAGCGACGCGGCCATGGTCGCCCACGCGCGCCTGTACGCCGGCCACCGGTGGCTGACCTTGCTGCTGCTGCCGGTCGGGTTCGGCCTGGCGGCCTGGCTCACCCGGCGGTTCGCGCCGGAGGCTGCGGGATCCGGCATCCCGCAGGTGGTCGCGGCCGCCGAGCAACGCTGGTCCGGGCGATGGGGTGGCCAAAGGGTGACCTTGAAGACGGCGGTCTGGAAGGTCGTGCTCTCGGCCGGGCTCTACGTCTGCGGCGCCTCCATCGGCCGCGAAGGCCCCACGGTGCAGGTGGTGGCCGGTGTGCTGCGCTCGCTGACCCGCGGGCTGCGCGGCGGCCCCGGACGCCGCGCCCTGATCCTGGCGGGCGGCGCGGCGGGCGTCGCCGCGGCGTTCAACACGCCCATCGCCGGCGTGGTCTTCGCCGTGGAGGAATTGGCCAAGAGCTTCGAGAAGCGGACCCACACTACCGTGATCCTGGTGGTCGTGGTCGCCGGCTTCACGTCCTACGCCCTGCAGGGCGATTACGCCTACTTCGGCGTCGCCAGCGGACGCGACACCCTGCTGGCGGCGTGGCTGCTGGCGCCGGTGATCGGCCTTGCGGGAGGTCTGGCCGGCGGCCTGTTCGCCCGGGCGGTCGCCTTGATGTCCGGGCCGGTCGCCAATCCGGTCACCGCCTGGCGCAGGGCGCACCCGGTGCTGTTCGCGACGATCTGCGGCCTGGTCGCGGCGGCGGTCGCGGTCGCCTCGGGCGGGCTTACCTTCGGCGCCGGCTACGATGAGGCCAAGTCGCTGATCCAGGATCATCCCGGCCGTGGCCTGGCGTTCGCGACCTGGAAGTTCCTGGCCAACCTGGCTGCGGCGGTCTGTGGCGCGCCGGGCGGCATATTCTCGCCATCGCTGGCCGCCGGCGCGGGCCTGGGCGCGGCCTTCGCGCGGATCGGGCTGCCCATCGCCGGGCGCGACGCGGTGGTGCTTGGGATGGCGAGCTATCTGTCCGGCGTGGTCCAGGCGCCGCTCACCAGCGCAGTGATCCTGATGGAGATGACGCGCGAGCCGGGGCTGGTGGGCCCGCTGATGCTGGCGGCGCTGGCGGCGCGGTGGTCGTCTAGCTGGCTGATGGACGAGCCGCTCTATCATTTCCTGTCCCGCGCCTGGCGGCCGCCCAATCAGGCGGTCGAGGCCGCATCCGGTCCCTGAACCCACGTCACGATGACGCGTTA
>JAFEDM010000269.1 GCA_018241625.1 Pseudomonadota bacterium
CCACTCGGCGCGCCATGGCGACGTCCGCCACATGGGCGATCAGCGGATTGAAGCTGGGGTGGCCCTTGGCTTCGTAGACCCGGGCGACGGCGCGCGCGTCCGCCGCGTCGGCCGCCAGGCCATAGACCGTCTCGGTCGGCAGGATGACCAGCCCGCCGGCCCTCAGCGCGGCGGCGGCCTCTTCGATCTGTTGCGGCGTGGGCGTCACGGCGGCGGCTTACACCGCCGCCGCGCCCCAGCCTACTTCTTCGGCTTGCGGAACTTGAAGATGAACTGGTCGGTGTGGCCGCGGATCGCCTTGTCGAACACGCCCTTCTTCAGGTCGTCGGCGGGATTGCGCAGCGCCTTGCTTTCGCCCTCGAACACGAAGCCGGCCTCCTCGACCTCCTTCTTGACGATGGCCGGATCGATCCGGTGCAGGGTGTCGGTGTCGCGCAGGCCGGAGCCCGCCTCGCCGGTGTGGTCGACCACCAGGAAGACGCCGCCCGGCTTCAGCGCCTTGTAGACCTGCTTGGAGAAGCTCACCGGGTCCAGCTTGCCCATGAACTTGTCCGGATAGTCGTGGTAGTTCTGGACGGTGAACACCAGGTCCACCGGCTCGGGCGTCTCAAAGGCGGCGGCCGGCTGCAGGATCACCGAGGTGTTGGGGTAGCCTTGCTTGGCCAGCGCCTGGTTCTTGACCGGATCCGGCTGGGCCTCCTTGGCGTACTCGTTCGGCCAGATCATGAAGACGTGGCCCTTCTCGCCCACGATCTTCGAGAACACCTTGGTGAAGTAGCCGGACCCGGGGATCAGATCGACGACCTTGTCGCCGGGCTTCACGCCCGAAAAGGCGACCACCTCGGCGATGTGGCGGCGCGCGTCGTCCTTCTGGTCGTCGGCGCGGCCCTTGTCGTCGACGGCGGCGGTCACATAGGCGGGGACGGCGGGCGCGGCCTCGAGCACGGCGCCGGCGCAGAAGGCGGCGGCCGCACAGGCGGCCAGGATCAGCGGTTTCATTGGGGGGTTCCCGGTGGTTCTAGGCTGCGGCCAAGCTCTTGCTCGGCTCCTCGCCTGTCAATCGGACCCGCCTACCGTTTGTCGCCAGAAAGTGTCCCTTGGGCATTCACTTGTACGCGAACGGTGACCTTGGCCGGCACCTGGTCGGTGGCGGTGAACTCACCCTGGCCGACGCCGAAGAGGGTTCGATCGAGGTTAGTCTGGCCGCTCATCTGGGCCCTGTCGCCGACGATCTTCAGCTTGAACGGCAGGTCGACCGGCTTGGTCACGCCGCGCATCTGCAGGGTTCCGTGGGCGACGAACGACCCCTCGCCCTTCTTGTCGAACTTCGTCGCCGTGAAGACCGCCTTGGGATGGGTCGCCGCGTCGAACCAGTCGCCGGCCGGCAGGGAGGCGTCACGCTGCTCGTCGCCGGTCCGGGCGGAGGTCATGTCGATGGTCACCACCACCTTGGATTTCTCCAGCGCGTCGGGGCTGAACAGGATGTCGGCGGTCCATTTTTCGAAGCGGCCCTGGACCGCGTCGCCGCCCCAGGCGGTCTGGAAGTTGATCGTCGAGCCGGGGGCGACCTTCCAGGCGACCGGGCCGGACGCCGCGGGCGCAGGGGCCTTGGCGTTTTCGCCGGCCGGATCCAGGGCCGTGGCCTGCGGCACGGCCGGGCTTTCCGGCAGGAAGGGCTGGGCCGGCGCCTGGGTGGCCGGCGCCTGGGCGACCGGCGGTGGGCCGGAAGCCGGATGCGGCGGGTTCACCACCTGCCCGAAGGCGAAGGCGCCGAGCACCGCGGCGAGGGCCAGCCAGAGGCGCCAGTCCCACCAGCGCCCGGGGACCGCGCCCGGCGCCATGCGCGGGAACACCGGCACGTTGCGCTCGAAGACCTGATGCTTCAGGGCACCGGCGACGTGCAGGGCGACGACGCCGTAGGCGCCCCACGCCAGGACGCTGTGGCCGTTCTCGCCGATCGCGCGCCAGGTGTGTTTGGCGGCCGGCGCCAGGCCCGCGAGGCCGGGCAGGTTCGGCCAGGGAACCACGCCATAGAGGAGGGTCGGGATCGCCGTCCTGCTGGCCGAGACCATGATCCAGCCGGTCAGCGGCATGCCGATCATGATCACGTAGAAACCCCAGTGGACGGCCTGCGACAGCCGGCGTTCCCAGGGCTTCACGCCCGCCGGTTCCGGCGGCGGCGGGTTGGCCAGCCGCCAGCCCAGCCGGATCAGGCTGAGCACCAGGATGGTGATCCCGATCGACTTGTGCAGCTGGGTGAGCGCAAAGCCCGTCGGGCTATGGTCGTCGTCGAACCGCCAGGCCAGGCTCACCTGCGCGACGATAGCCAGTGCGATCAGCCAATGCAGGACGATGGCGATCGTCGCATAGCGGCGATTGGCGCGCGGGAGCTGGTGAACGGTGGCGGTCATGGGCGGCTCCCAACGCGGCGTCGGCTATTTCTTCTCGAACTCGACCTCGAAGGCCAGTTCGACCTCGTCGCTCGTGAACTGGTTCAGGATCATGCTGTTCAGTCCGAAGTCGGAGCGCTTGATCCTGCCCGTGCCTGAGAACCCCAGCCGCGTGCCGATGGGCGTCACCCCATGACCCGCGCCGTCGAAGGTCACATCAAGCGTCACCGGTTTGGTGACCCCATGGAAGGTCAGATCGCCGGTCATGGTTCCCTTGCCGTCGGCGCCGCCCTCGATCCCGGTCGTGACGAAGGTGATGGTCGGATATTTATCGGGCTCGAAATAGCCGGTGATCTGCCGGTCGAAGGCCGGGTCGTGAGTGTCGATCGAACTCGGGTCGACGGTGATCGTGGCCTTGGTCTGCCGCCAGTTCGCGGGGTCGTAGGTGAAGCTCGCGTCCAGGCCATTGAGGCGCATGGTGTAGTGCGAGAAGCCCATGTGGACGACCCTGACCGTCAGGCTGGCGTGCCGCTTGTCGAGGACGTAGTCGCCGGCGGGGACCTTGGCCGGATCGGTGGTGGACGGGGCGGCGTTCGCGGCCGCGGCCGCCAGCACGGTCGAAAGCGCCAGGGTGGCGGTGAGGGTTCGCGTCATCGAGTGCAAGGCTCCGCTTGTTCCCCCGTCGGCCCAGATAGGGGGCGGCGACCCTAGCGCAAAGGCCGGGAATGCGGATTTACGGCGTCACGGGCGCTTCAGCCGGATTTCGGCGCGCGCACCACGCTGATCTTGCCGCTGTTCTCCAGGGTCGCCAGCCGCACCTCCCGCGGCCCCTCGGCCTGTTCGAGGCGCAGGCCTTCCAGGAGATCGGCCTCGCCGATCCCATGGCGCAGCATCGCGGCGCGATCCTCCTGGCCGTCGCGCACCAGCACCACGGGCTCCGCCTTCATCAGCTTCGCCAGCCAGTTCCAACGGATGGTCAGCATGACCAGGACCCGGTGCAGGACGACCAGCACGAAGGTCGCGGCGAGCGCCGACCAGAACGGCGCCTTGCCGGTCATTATGCGGCTCAGGTTCGAGCCGGCGATCAGGGCCACCACGATGTCCAGAGGCGTGGCGTGCGAGAATGTCCGCCGCCCGCTGACCCGGACGAAGATCACGCCGACGAAGAAGATCAGGACCGCCCGGACGCAGAGCTGCTGGGCGTTGGCGCCCTCGTCCGGACCGATCAGCATGCGGAACCAATCCATGGCGCTCTAAACGCCAGCGGTGACGCTGCGTTGCCCTTGCCCGCGTGGGGCCCGCGACCTATCGCTTAGGATGTCAGTGGGGAGGCGTTGGGTGATCCGATCGGGCTTCGGGGCGGCTGTGGCGTCGTTGGTCTTGGCGGCGACCGCGCAGGCCGCCACCCCGCCGACCCAGACCCTCTACCGGCATGCGACCCTGATCGACGGGACCGGCGGCGCCAACCGGCCAGGCATGTCGGTGCTGGTCGAGGGCGAGCGGATCAGGGCGGTCGCGCCAGACGCGGACCTGCCGACGCCCGCCGGCGCCAAGGTCGTGGACCTGACGGGCAAGTACCTGGCGCCCGGCCTGATCGACAGCCACGAGCACCTGGCCACGCCGCCGAACCGCCGCCAGGCCCTGGCCAACATGCGCCGCGACCTGTTCGGCGGCGTCACCGCCATCCGCGACATGGCCGACGACCTGCGCTCAGTGGCCGAGCTGGCCCGCGAAAGCCTGGCGGGCGAGGTCCCGGGACCGGACATCTACTATGCCGCGGTGATGGCCGGGCCGTCGTTCTTCGTCGACCCGCGCACTCACGCGATCAGCCTGGGCGTCGAGCCCGGCCATTCGCCCTGGGCCCAGGCGATCGACGAGACGACCGACCTCAGGACCGCCGTCACCCTGGCCAAGGGAACCTCGGCCACCGCGGTGAAGATTTACGCCAACCTGCCGGCCGACCTGGTGAAGAAGATCGCCGCCGAGGCGCACCGCCAGGGCCTGCAGGTCTGGACCCACAGCGCCATCTTCCCGGCCACGCCGGCGCAGGTGCTGGACGCCCAGCCCGACACCGTCTCCCACACCTGCTACATGGCCTATCAGGTGGTGGGCGTACCGGCGTCCTATCAGGCGCGGGTGCGGATCGATCCCGCCGCCTTCGCCGGCGACCGTAACCAGACCATGGCCGGCCTGTTCGCCACCATGAAGGCCCAGGGCACGATCCTGGACGCGACGCTGCGGGTCTATGCCGAGGACGCGCAGCGGTTCGCGAAGAACCCCAAGGGCCGTCCGCCGATGTGCGACCTCAGCCTGGCCGCCGCCCTCACCCACCAGGCGTTCGCGGCGGGCGTGGCGCTGTCCACCGGCACCGACGGCTTCGCGCCGGCCAGCGACCCGTGGCCCACGGTCTACGACGAGATCGGCTTGCTGGTGACCGAGGCCGGGCTGACCCCCGCCGAAGCGGTTCATGCCGCCACCGGGGTGGGCGCCCGCGCCGCCGGCCAGGCGAAGGACATGGGGACGGTCGCGTCCGGCAAGCTCGCCAACCTCACCGTCTTCGCCCGCGACCCCACCGCCGACATCGCCAACCTGAAGAGCCTGGAGCTGACGGTGAAACGCGGCCGCGCCTGGCCGCGCGCCGACTTCAGGCCGCTGACTGACAAGGACCTGGAGGACGCCTCATGATCAACCGCAGGACTGCGCTGGCCCATACTGCGATGGCCTTGGGCGCCGCCGCCCTCGCCTCACCCGCAATGGCGGCGCCCGATCCCATCGCCGGCTGGACGGTGATCAACGCCCTGGGCGGGCTCAACGACCCGAACCACCCCGGCGCCAAGGGCGCCACGCCGCGCATGATCGCCGACGCCCACGCCTCGGGTCAGACGGCGGTGAACATCACCCTGGGCTACGTCTTCGGGCCGACCAAGGACCCCTATCAGGAGACCCTGAAGGACATCGCCGAAAGCGACGCCGACATCCGCGCCCATGCCCAGGACCTGATGAAGGTGACCAGTGTCGCCGACATCGCCCGCGCCAAGGC
>JAFEDM010000026.1 GCA_018241625.1 Pseudomonadota bacterium
CCCCGCGCTCCGGGCGCTGCAGCAACGGATACCCGACGCCGCCCCCCAGCGTAACGACCACGCCGGACCCCTCGCCGATCCCCTGGACGATCTCGTAGCCGTACATCTCGCGGCTGCGCAGCAGGCGCAGAACCAGCAGTTCCGGCACCCCGTTCATGAAGCTGGGATTGGTGGTCGTCATCGCGCCCCGACCTTGCACCCGAGGCCCTATACCTCGAACTGAAAGGTATAATGCCTAGAACTTCGAGGTATGCAACCGGGTTTCTAGAGGCCGGCCTTCGCGAGCAGGGCGTCCAGGGCCGCCGGATCGTCGAACACCGCCGCCACCGGCCAGGGCGTGACCCGCGCGCGCCAGGCTTCCGGCAGCCGCGCCCAGTCCTTCTCGGTGGTCACCAGGCCCGCGCCGAACACCGCCGCACGATCCGCCAGCGCCTTCAGCGTCGCCGCGTCGTAGGCGGCGTGGTCGGGGAAGTCGGCGAAGTCCTTCAGGTCGCAGCCGGCGGCCTTCAACGCCCGCTCCACCTTCCAGGGCTTGCCGATGCCGGCGAAGCCGACCTGCGGCCCGGCTGGTGGCGGCGCGACAGGCTTCAGATGGGCGGTGAGCAGCGGCGGGCCGGCCAGCAGGGCGACCAGCTCCGGATCGGCCCCGGCCGCGTCGTCGGGCAGCATCACCACCACCGCGTCGGCGCGCGCGAGGCCGACGGCCAGCGGCTCGCGCATCGGTCCGGCCGGAAACACCCGCCCGTCGCCGAACGGCCAATCGTCGCCCCGGGTCTCGCCGTCCACCACCACCAGCGACAAGGCTTTCTTGACCGAAGGGTTCTGGTGGCCATCGTCCATGACGATCGCCTGGGCGCCCGCAGCGGCGGCGGCTTGTGCGCCCGCGGCCCGGTCGCGCGCCACCCAGACGGGGAAGTCCGCCGCCAGCATCAGCGGCTCGTCGCCCACGTCGGCGGCGGTGTGGATCGCAGGGTCGACCCGCACCGGCCCCTTGAGCCGTCCGCCATAGCCGCGCGACAGCAGGTGGACGGCCTGGCCCTTCGCGGCGATCCGTTGCGCCAGGGCGCGCACCACGGGCGTCTTACCGACCCCGCCGACGGTCAGATTGCCGACGCAGATCACCGGGGCGCCCGGATCGGCCGGGACCGTGCGCGCGATCCTGCGCGCCGTCACCGCCGCCCAGATCCAGGAGAGCGGCGTCAGCAGCGCGCGCGTCGTCGGCATCGCCCCTTTCCGCGCCGAGCGGTCGCGCGTGTACCACCAGCGCGGCGTCGCGAGCTTCATGCCGCAGACCTCGCCGGCAGCAGGGGTTCGATCAACGTCATCGCGGCGGCCAGCGCCGCGCCCTGGCGGCCCGCGAAGGCTTCGGCCGCCTCGCCGACCCGTCGCGCGATCTCAGGGTTGGCCAGCAGGCCGCGGATATGCCGCACCAGCGCCGCAGGATCGGCGGCTTCGATCACCGCGCAGTCGTCGACCATACCGGCATAGATTTCCGCGGCGTTGAACACATGCGGCCCCGTGACGATGGCGCAGCCCAGCCGCGCCGGCTCCAGCGGATTGTGCCCGCCGATCCCCTCCACGAAACTGCCGCCCATCACCACCGCGTCGGCGGCGGCGTAGAAGGCGCCCAGCTCGCCCAGGGTGTCGGCGACATAGGCCGTGATCGCCGGGGTCACGGCCTCGCCGGCCGCCCGCCGCGCCACAGTGAACCCCAATGCCCGCAGCTCCTCCGCCACAAGGGGGCCGCGGTCCGGATGGCGCGGCGCGACCACCAGAAGGACGGCTGGTCCGCCGTCCGTCGCCGTCCGGAACGCCTCGGCGATCGGCCGCTCCTCGCCCGGGTGGGTGCTGGCGGCCAGCACGATCGGACGGCCCAGGGTCTTCAGCTCCGCGGCGAGGGCGGGATCGACCGGCGGCGGGTCGCCCACCAGCTTCAGGTTCAGCGCGGGGCCCAAGGTCCCGCCCAGCCGCGTCAGCCGCGCGGCGGTGGCGTCGTCCTGCGGCAGGATCAGGTCGAAGGCCGACAGCAGCGCCCGGGCGGTCCCAGGCGCCCGGCCCCAGCCTTTCGCGCTGTCTTCCGTGATCCGCGCCGAGACCAGGCCCAGGCGCACGCCGCGCGCGGTCGCCGCCTGGATCAGGTTGGGCCAGAGCTCGCTCTCGACGAACAGCGCCGCGTCCGGCCGCCAGTTGCCCAGGAACCCCGCTGCGGCGCCCGGCGCGTCGATCGGCGCGAACTGATGGATCACGTCCGCCGGCAGGCGTCTGCTCAGCACCTCCGCCGAGGTCACGGTCCCGGAGGTCACCAGGATGTTCAGGTCCGGCCGCCGCGCCCTGAGCGCCCCGATCAGCGGCAGCAACGACAGGCTCTCGCCGACGCTTACGCCATGCAGCCAGACCAGCGGACCGTCCGCCCGCGCCCGCGTCGGCCGCCCCAGCCGTTCGTGCAACCGCTGCGCATTCTCCTTGCCCGCCCGCGCGCGGCGGCGGAGCAGGGTGGGCGCCAGCGGCTCGAGCAGGCCGGTCGCCGCGGCATAGAGCGCCAGCGGCAAGGTGCCGGGGATTCGGCTCACACCACCCCGGCCGGGGCCAGGTGACAGTCGCCCTCGGCCTCGGTCTCCACCTGCAGGGTGCAGTGGCCGATGTTGAACTTGTGCGCCAGGCCCTCGCAGGCGGCGTGCAGGAAGCTGTCGCCGTCGTCGTTGGCCGGACGGATCACGTGAGCGGTGAGCGCCGTCTCGGTGGTGCTCATCGCCCAGACGTGCAGGTCGTGAATTTCGGCCACGCCGGGCAGGCCCGCGAGGTAGGCGCGCACCTCGCCGACGTCGATCTCGCGCGGGGCGCCGTCCAGCGCCAGGTTCACCGAGTCGCGCAGCAGTCCCCAGGTGCCCAGTACGATCACCGCCGCGATCCCCAGGCTCAGCACCGGGTCGATCCATTGCAGGCCGGTCAGCGCGATGACGCCCGCGCCCACCACCACGGCCAGCGAGATCACCGCGTCGCTGGCCATGTGCAGGAAGGCGCCGCGGACGTTCAGGTCCTGCTGGCTGCCGCGCATGAAGAACAGGGCCGTGGCGGTGTTGATCACCACGCCGACGCCGGCGGTGATCATCACCGTGGTGGTCGCCACTGACGACGGCAGGGTGAGGCGATGGATCGATTCCGAGACGATCCCGCCGATGGCCAGCAGCAGGAACACCGCATTGGCCAGCGACGCCAGGACGGTGCCCTTGCGCAGGCCGTAGGTGCGCCGGCTCGACGGCGCGCGTTTGGCGAGGATCGTGGCGCCCCAGGCCATCACCAGCGCCAGCACGTCCGACAGGTTGTGGCCGGCGTCGGCCAGCAGCGCCATGGAGTGCGAGAAGAAGCCCGCGGCCACCTCGACGATGACGAAGCCGGTGTTCAGCACCACGCCGACGGCGAAGGCCATGCCCATGTCGGCCGGCGCGTGATGGTGATGATGGTGGCCGAACAGGCCGTGGGAGTGGCCGTGGTCGTGGTCATGATGGTGATCATGGTCGCGCCCATGATCGTGCCCGTGGTCATGCCGCCCGTGATCATGGTCGTGCCCATGATCGTGATGATCATGATCGTGATGATCATGATCGTGATGATCGGGGGCATGGTCGTGCTGACCGTGCGCGTGATCGTGGTCATGCTTGTGAGCCATGGCCGCCTATGTCTCACCGCGCGCGCGCCGGATCAATGCGGCGTGGTCGCTCAAGGCGTCGACTGTGGCCGCCCGACCATCGTTTCCGCCTGCCGGGTGAGCGCCGAAAGCCGCGCTGACCAATCCGCCAGCATCGCTTCGGCGGCCTCGCCGTCGATGTCCTTCGGTGCGAAGAACGGCCCGTCCCAGACCACCGCGCCCCTGCCGAACGGCGCGGCGAACATGATGCGATCCCAGCCCTTCAGCTGCATCGCGGGGTTGGCGGCGATGCCCATCAGCCAGACGCCCTGACCGCTGCGCTTGGCGATCTGCAGGGCGCCCGGCTGGATCACCTCGTTGGGGCCGCGCGGTCCGTCGGGGGTGATCACCAGGGCGCCGCCGCCCGCCACATGGGTCACCGCCTCGCGCAGCGCCGCGACCGCCTGGCGCGCCTTGGCCGCGTCGCCTTTCTTGGCGGACGAGACCCGGATGCCCGGGAAACCGGCCATCTCCAGGGCCGTGGCGATGAACTGGCCGTCGGACGAGGGGGAGATCATCGCCTTGGTGGGCTTGCGCCACCACTGCGGCGCGGTCGCCAGGCAAAGCGGGATGCGCCCGTGCCAGAAAAGCGCGATGGCGCCGTCGGTGTCGCTGGCCAGCACCGGCTCCACGCGCTCCAGGTTCACATGCGTCCAGCGCACGGTGTGCAGGATCAGGCGGATGTAGATCCCGAGCAGCCAGCCCAGGAGGCTCTGGACGGCGTCGCTGCGCAGCAGCTTCTTCATTCGGGCCCAGTCTTCACCTTAGGCCACCGCCTCGGCGTCCAGGTCCTGGCTCTTGGCCAGCCGGGCGTAGAGGCCGCGTTTGCGCATCAGGGCGGCGTGGTCGCCGGTCTCGACGATGCGACCGCGGTCGAGGACATAGATCCGGTCGGCGCCGCGCACGGTCGACAGGCGGTGGGCGATCAGGATGGTCGCGCGCCCGGCCATCAACCGCTTCAGCGCCGCCTGCACATGGGCTTCGCTCTCGGTGTCGAGCGCGCTGGTGGCCTCGTCGAGCAACAGGATCGGGGCGTCCTTCAGGAAGGCGCGGGCGATGGCGATCCGCTGCCGCTGACCGCCGCTGAGTCGAGCGCCCGCTTCGCCGACCTCGGTCTGGTAGCCCTCGGGCAAGGCCATGATGAAGTCATGCGCCGCGGCCGCCCGCGCGGCCTGTTCGATATCGGCCGCCGAGGCGCCGGGGCGCGCATAGGCGATGTTGGCGGCGATGCTGTCGTCGAACAGGAAGGGCTCTTGGGTCACCAGGGCGATCTGGCTACGCAGCGAGCTGAGGGTGACGTCGCGCACGTCGTGGCCGTCCAGCGTCACCCGGCCTTCGGTCACGTCGTAGAAGCGCGGGATCAGGTTGAGGATCGTGCTCTTGCCGCCGCCCGAGGGGCCGACCAGGGCCACCGTCTCGCCGCGGCCCACCTGGAAGCTCACGCCGTCGAGGGTCGGCGGCCCTTCGCCGTCGTAGGAGAACCCGACCGCCTCGAAGCGGATCGCACCGGCGGTGAGCGCCAGCGGCGGGGCGTCGGGTCGATCGCGCACCTCGGGCTCCACGTCCAGGGCGGCGAACAGCCGGCGCATGGCCGCCATGCCCTCGGCGAAGACGGTCTGCAGGTTGGCCACCTGGCGGAGCGACTGGCTGCCCATGGCCAGCGCCGCCATGAACGAGACGAAGGCGCCGGCGGTCATGTGGCCGTGGGCCGACCGCCAGCCGGCGTAGGCCAGCACGGCGGCGGTCAGCAGCGTCATCACCAGCTCGGTGGAGGGCGCGGCGAAGGCCCGGGCGTTGGCGCCCTTGATCAGGTGCGTCTGGCGCCGCTTCACCACCTCGGCGACGTGCTCTTCCTCATAGGCCTCGCGGTTCTCGATCTTGACGATCCGCACCCCGTCCAGGCTCTCCATGATCGCGGTCGACAGGGCCGAGGTTTCGGCCATGGCTCCGCGCGCGGCCTTGCTGGAGCGCTTGGAGAAGCGGCGCATGATGGTGCTGGCGATCGGCGCCACCACGATCACCCCGATGGTCAGCCAACGGTCGTTGCCGATCATCACCGTGATCGCCCCGATCACGATCAGCAGTTCGCGGGTGTAGTTGATCACGCCCGAGGTCACCGCCTCGCGGATCAGGCCGGCGTCATACAGCACCGAGGCGACATAGGACCCGGAATGCTGGCTGCGGATGCGGGCCAGGTCGGCGCGCACCATCCGGCCGAACAGTTGCACCTGAACGTCGCCCACAACGCCGTTGCCCATGCGGTTCACCAGCGAAGCCTGGATCAGCGACACGGCCAGCCGCGCCACGGCGATGCCCGCGATCATCAGCGGCAGGCGGACCAGCTGGCCGGCTTTGTGGTTGATGAACAGGTCGTTGGTCGCCGGCTCCAGGATCTGGGCCAGTTCGGTGGTCAGGAAGGCCGCGGCGATGGCGGCCAGGAAGGCGGTGATCCAGCCCTTCCAGCGCGGCAGGAGGTAGATCCGCGCCACCCGCGCGATCAGGGCGCGGGCCGAAAGCTCGGGCGATGCGGGGGCGCTCATGGCTGAGGCGTCGTCCGATGCGGAGGGGAAGTCAAGCGCGCGACCCTGACACGCCCGCCCAAGGGCCCGCGACGACGCGGCGCTTTCGCCGAAGCCTGCGAACCCCTAGATGAGCGCCCATGACCGCCGAGGCCGTGGCCAACAGATTCGACGTGACGACGCCCGGCGGGCGCGTCCGCACCTATGCGGACTACCTCTGGAACGATCACGCCTACCTGCGCCTGGGCTTCCAGAACGCCCACTGGATCTCCGACGAGCTGGTTCGCACCAACCAGCCCTGGCCGCATCAGCTGGCCGACTGGAAGGCCAAGGGGATCAGGACCGTCGTCAACCTGCGCGGCGGTTTCGACGCCAGCTTCCATGCCCTGGAGAAGGACGCCTGCGCCCGCCTGGGCCTGGAGATGGTCGACTTCACCATCACCTCGCGCGAGGTGCCGATCCGCGAGCGGGTGCTGGGCGCCAAGCGGCTCTACGAGACCATCGCCTATCCGGCGCTGATCCACTGCAAGTCCGGCGCGGACCGCGCGGGGATCATGAGCGTCTTCTACATGCACTTCCGCAAGGGCCTGCCGATCCGCGAAGCCCTCAGCCAGCTCGACCTGAAGTACCTGCACATCAAGCAGGGCAAGACCGGCGTGCTGGACTATGTCTTCGAGCGCTATCTGGCCGAGGGGGAGCCCGCCGGCATGAGCTTCCTCGAATGGGTCGAAAGCCCCATGTACGACCCCGCCGGGATGAAGGCCGATTTCCGCGCCGGCATGATCGGCTCGGCCCTCACCGAAAAGCTGCTGCGCCGGGAATAGGCTCGCGGCCTAGTGGTCGTGGCCGTGCTCGTGGTCCGAATCCGGATCCAGCAGCTTGTGGGCGTGGATGATGAAGTAGCGCATCAGGGCGTTGTCCACCGTCGACTGGGCCTTGGCCCGCCAGGCGCCCAGCGCCTGCTGATAGTTCGGAAAGGCGCCCACCAGGTCGACCTTGCGGTAGTCGCGGAACTCGGGCGGGCCCTCCAGCGACTTCAGTTCGCCGCCGATCACCAGGTGGAGCAGGTCTTTTTCGGGCATGGCCTTCAATCTCGTATCGCGTGAAACCGGTTTGGCGCAGGCGATAAGCCCGCCGCCGTCTTCGATCAATGCCCGCGGTCAAGCGGCGGTTCTAGAGACCGGCGATCGCCAGGTTGTCGACCAGGATCGAAGGCGCGTTGGTCGCGCCGCGCAGCTCCAGGTCGGCGCCCGGGACCAGGCGGCCGTAGATGTCGACGAGGTTGCCGGCGACGGTGATCTCGTTGACCGGATAGGCGATCTCGCCGCCTTCGAACCAGAACCCCGAGCAGCCCACCGACCAGTCCCCGGTGTTGCCGTTCAGCGAAGGGCCGAACATCGAGGTGATCAGCAGGCCGGCCTTCGCGTCGGCCATCAGGCCGGCGAGGTCGCGGCTGCCCGGCTCCAGCGTCAGGTTCGACGGCGCGACGCCCGGCGGCCCCGCCAGGCCGCGCGAGGCGTGGCCGGTGGTGGTCAGGCCGAGCTGGCGCGCGGACGAGGAATTCAGCAGCCAGGTGGTCAGCACGCCCTGGTCGATCAGCCGCGTCGGCCGGTTGGTCACGCCCTCGTCGTCGAAGGGCGAGGAGCCCAGGCCGCGCCTGCGGTGCGGGTCCTCCGAGACGGTGACCCCCTTGGCGAACACCGCCTGGCCCAGCTTGTCCTTCAGGAAGGAGGTGCCGCGGGCAATGGACGGGCCTGACACGGCGCCCACCAGCGGCCCCAGCAGGGAGGCCGCGATGCGGTTCTCGAAGATTACCGGCGCGGTGGTGGACGCGATCTTGCGCGCGCCCAGCCGCCCGGCCGCCCGGCGGCCCGCCTCGGTCCCGATCGATTCGGCGTCCGGCAGATCGGCCTGCCAGCGCACCGAGCGGCCGTCGTAGCCGGTCTCCATGCCGCCCTCGTCGCTCGCCACCGCCGAGGCGCTGAGCGAGAAGGAGGACGCGCGGTGCAGGCCCGAGAACCCGCTGCTGGTCACCAGCCGCCACTGCCCGGCCGACCAGCTGGCCGAACCGCCATCCGAATTGGTCACCCGCGGCACGGCGCGGGCGGCGGCCTCCAGGGCGCGCGCCCGGTCCTCCAGCACCTCGGCGCTGGGCTCGGCGGCGTCGTAGAGGTCGAGGTCGGGGAACGGCCCCTTCGCCAGGGCGTCCGGCTCGGCCAGGCCGGCGTATGGGTCTTCCGGCGCCAGCTTCGCCATGGCGACCGCGCGCTCGATCAGGGTCTTGCGTGCGGCGGCGCTGACGTCCGAGCCGGAGAC
>JAFEDM010000270.1 GCA_018241625.1 Pseudomonadota bacterium
AACTGGGCTACGGCGCCGAGGGCCAGGGCCCGATCCCGCCCGGCGCGGCGCTGATCTTCAAGATCGAGCTGATCGACTTCCTGCCGGGGCCCGGCAGCACCGCGAAGGGCTGAACAACGGCTGTCATCCCGGAAAGCGCGTCAGCGCTTATCCGGGACCCATAAGCGCCCGATGAAGAAGGAGGGTGCGCGACGGCGCCGTCGCGGTCTTCCGGATGCGCGCAGTCTATGGGTCCCGGATATGTCGCTTCGCGTCATTCCGGGATGACATTACGGCGCCCGCTTCATCCCCACGTGGCTCTTGGCGAAGCCCAGCCGTTCGTAGAAGCGGTGGGCGTCGGTGCGGCTCGCGTGGCTCAAGAGCTCCATCTGCCGGCAGCCGCGGGCGCGGGCCTGATCCATCGCCCAGGTCATCATCGCCTCGCCCAGCCGCCGCCCGCGCAGGCGCGAGTCCACCCGCACCGCCGAAACGAGAGCCTGGTCCGCGCCGCGGTTCGACAGCCCGGCGATGAAGGTGAGCTGCAGGGTCGCGACCACCCGGCCGGCCGCATCCTCCGCCACCGCCAGCAGCGCCTGCGGATTGGTCGCGATCCGCTCGAAGGCCGCCAGGTAGTCCGGCGGCGGCGGGTCGCCGACGGTCTCGCGCCCGGCGCCCAGGCCGTCGTCGGCCAGCAGGCGCACGATCGCCGCCACGTCCTCGCGGCGCGCCGGCCGCATGCGAATCTGAGGCGCCTCACCCATGGCCCCACCTATAGCGCGTCTTTCGTTTGAGGCGCGCAGGGCGCGGGTCTAGCTTCCGGCCATGACGGACCTGGCCCAAACCCGCGCGATCCTCGACACCCTGATCGGGTTCGACACCACCTCGCGCAACTCCAACCTGGCGCTGATCGAATGGGTCGAGGCCTATCTCGACCGCCATGGCGTGCCCCACCGCCGGGTGCCCAACGCCGACGGGACCAAGTCCAACCTGCTGGCCACCGTGGGGCCCAATGTGGCGGGCGGCGCGGTGCTGTCCGGCCATACCGACGTGGTGCCCGTGGACGGCCAGCCCTGGAGCACCGATCCCTGGACGGTGGTGGAGAAGGACGGCCGGCTCTATGGCCGCGGGACCTGCGACATGAAGGGCTTCCTGGCGCTCGCCCTGGCCGCCGTGCCGGACGTGATCGCCGCCGGGCCGAAGAAGCCCGTGCACCTGGCCTTCTCCTACGACGAGGAAACCGGCTGCCTGGGCGCCCCGGCGATGATCGAGGTCATCGGCCGCGAGCTGCCCAAGCCGGCCTTCGTGGTGGTGGGCGAGCCCACCGACATGGTCGCCGTCAACGGCCACAAGGGCATCGCCACCTTCCATGTCACGGTGACCGGCCGCGAGGCGCACTCCAGCCAGACCCAGCAGGGCGTGTCCGCCGTCGCCGCGGCGGTGAAGCTGATGGCCTACCTCACCGACCTGGCCGAGAAACTGGAGCGCGACGCCGATCCCGCCTCGCCGTTCACGCCCAAGGGCGCGACCCTGACCATCGGCATGGTCAATGGCGGTACGGCGCACAACATCATCGCGCGCGAGTGCACATTCGTCTTCGACCTGCGGGTGATCCCGCCCACCGATCCGCAGGACCTGCTGGCCGGCTTCTTCGCGGAGGTGAAGGCCCTGGACGCCGCCCTCAAGGCCCGCGCGCCGGAGGCCGGCGTTTCGCTGCACATGCATTCCAACGTCCCCGGCTTCGCGCCGGAGCCGGAGAGCGGGGCGGAGGCCTTCGTGCGCCGCCTGGCCGGCGACAACGGCCCGCCGCGCGTCGTCTCCTTCGCCACCGAGGCCGGCCAGTTCCAGCGCGGCGGCCTCTCCACCATCCTCTGCGGCCCGGGCTCGATCGCCCAGGCCCACCAGCCGGACGAATACGTCGAGGTCTCGCAGATGGAGCGCGGCGTGGCCTTCATGCGCCGGCTGACCGAGTGGGCGGCCGCGGAAGCCTGATCAGAAGCCTGACCGCAGGGGGCGGATCACCGGCCGGCGAAAGGTCAGGTCCTTCGGGTTCCAGGTCATCGCCCGCGCCACGTCCGCGACCGGGACCTTGCGCCCCGCCTGCACCGCGCGGCGGTCCTGCAGGATGCCCGGCAGTCCTTTCAGCGACTCCATGAAGGCCCGCCAGACCAGCCCCGCATGCGGCCAGTTCGGCGGCCGCGACGAGATGAACACCACGGCGGCCAGATGTAGCGGGATGACCAGCGGCAGCAGGATCGCCGGCGTGTTCTTGTAGACGCCCCAGAAGCGGTTGCGGGTGCCGTGGAACACCGCGAACTCCGACTTGCGCCCGCCGCTGGAGGCCGATCCCAGGTGGTGGATCACCGCGTCGGGGACCAGCAGGGTGGGCTCGCCGGCCAGCTGCAGCCGGTAGCCCAGGTCGACGTCCTCCGAGTAGCAGAAGAAGGGCTCGTAGAACCCGCCCATGCCGAGGAAGAACTCCCGGTCGATCATCATCGCCGCGCCGCAGGGCGAGAACACCTCGCCCTCGATGGCCTGGCCGGTGTCGCGGCTGAGATAGCCGCCGCGGTAGGGGATGCCCCAGATGCTCATCACGTCGCCCAGGCCGTCGAGCACCCCAGGCGAGCCCTCGATCATCTGTCGGGAGGTGAAGCTCTTGACCTGCGGATGGCGCGCGGCGGCGGCGGCGAGCGCGGCCAGCCAGCCGGGCTGCGCATAGGCGTCGGGATTGAGCAGCACCAGCCAGCGCCCGGCGCCCAGCCGCGCGGCCTGGTTGCCGGCCCTGGCGAAGCCCAGGTTCTCGTCGTTGCGGACCAGCCGCACATCCCCGTGGGCCTTGGCGAACGACGCGGCGATCTCGGCGTCCCGAGGGTCGGGCGAGGCGTTGTCGATCACCAGGACCTCGAAGTCCCGCCAGGTCTGGGCCGCCAGGTGTTCCAGACAGGTCCTGAGCGTCGGGCCGGAGTTGTAGGCGATGACGCAGACGGTCATCGCGGGCGCGGGCTTGCCGGCTTTGGCCTTGCCATCCGCCGCGCGTCGGGCCATCCGAAAGGTCACTCCTGCAGTCGAGCCGACATGACGACGATCACGCCCCTGGCCCTCGCCGAGGTCCTGCTTATCACGCCCAAGCGCCATGGCGATGCGCGCGGCTGGTTCTCCGAAACCTGGAGCCGCAAGGCCTTCGCCGCCCACGGGCTGGAGCCCGTCTTCGTGCAGGACAACCAGGCCTTCAGCGCGAAGAAGGGCACCCTGCGCGGCCTGCATTTCCAGAAACCGCCCTTTGCCCAGGGCAAGCTGGTGCGGGTGCTGAAGGGCGCGGTGTTCGACGTGGCGGTGGACATCCGCGCAGGCTCGCCGACCTTCGGCCAATGGGCCGGCGCCACGCTCACCGCCGAGGTCGGCGAGCAGATCTGGGTGCCGCGCGGCTTCGCCCACGCCTACATGACCCTGACCGACGACTGCGAGATCTTCTACAAGGTCGACAACGACTATGCGCCCCAGGCCGAAGGCGGCCTCATGTGGAACGACCCGGACCTGGGCATCGCTTGGCCCCTCGACGTGGACCCGGTGCTCTCCGACAAGGACAAGATCCTGCCCCGCCTGAAGGACCTCGGCCCCACCGGCTTCGAAGTCTAGGCCGCGCCCCGGGACGGATCGCCGAACGCCACCGCGAAGCGGACCCGGCGAACGTCCGCAACGGGTGGATGGCGGACCTAGATCAGTCTGCCAACTCGGCCACCGCTTCCTGGCAAAGGAAAGCCGAATTGCCCAACCGCACGAGATACTGCGGCTCCGTATCTACGGGTGTCTGGATGACGTTGTGAGGCACGCCCTGGCGCTCCAACTCAGAACAGATCAGGTCACGGATGCAGGCCGGACCTCGTCCTACCAAGAAACCGGCAGCCTGCGTCATGGTCACGAAGCCGGAAAGTACCTCGGCCTGATTGAGGAAATCTTCCGCCCCCAGAAAGGCCTGTTTGAGACGAAGGTAGTCATGCACTTTCGCAAAGAGCGAAATGGGCTCGCCAATCGGCCCCGAACAGTAGATCGACCAATCGCTGGCCTGTGCCCACGGTACGCCCGAAACGGATACGACCTCGAAGTCCTCTAGCGCCTCGTCGTCGTCAATTTGAAGCTCGTCAGTGAAGAAGCGGCCATCTTCGAGACCACTGAATACCAGGCGTATCGCGCCCTCCGCGTGCCGATCCTCGTACGGGCTGCTCCACCAACGATGGCCTCGAACATCGATGGTCAGCTGGCGTCCGCGCCACGCCACCGCCTCTATCCTTGTGGGGTGAACGATTGGTCTGTCGGATAGGAGATCGAGCAGGTTGTGACGTTTCATCACGCAAGCGTAGCCGTCGCGGGGACGTCCGCAATGGGTCGAAAGCGGACGTTCGCCCAGCCTCAAACACCCGTCATCCCGGACGGCCGAAGGCCGATCCGGGACCCAGACGCTCTGGCCTCGACGCAGCGAGCCGCGACGCCTGCATCAAGGCGCGAGATGCTGGGTCCCGGCTCTCCGCGCTCTCACGAGCGCTCCGGCCGGGATGACGGACTAGGTCAGCCGCTTCAGCCAAAGGCCGGCGCGAAGCGGATGTTGTCGCGTTCCAGGCCCTTCAGCACCACGTCGACGCCGCCCGACTTGATCATCCACTCGAGGCGGTGGTCGCGGTATTCGCGCTTGAAGAGGCCCTTCTCGACCAGTTCGGCGACGTTGGGCATGGCCGAGGCGCGGGCCGACTGCGCCGCCTCCCCCATGGTCTCTGCGACCGACGGGCGGGCGTTGGCGCGGGCCAGCCATTCGGCGAGCTTGCCGCCCGCCGCCGGCGGATAGCCGTGGCTGGCCGAGCCGTTGAGGTAGGGCGCCACCGACAAGTCGCCCCAGCCGAAGGCTTCGCCGTTGAACCACGCCCGGTCGCCGAGCTGGGCCTCCAGCCAGGCGTGGAAGCCTTCGATCTGGGCCTTGGCCTTGGCGAACAGGGCGTCGGCCGCCTCGCCCTCGGCGCGGCCGAACCAGCGGATCTCGGACAGGCCCCAGTTGATCGCCTCGTAGTGGGTGTCCATCACCTCTTCGAGCATCCGCACACGCGCCCGTTCGGCGGCGGAGGCCGGCCGCATGGCGGGGTCCGGATAGGCGTCGTCAAGGTATTCCAGGATGATGGTGGAATCGAAGACGCGCACCTCACCGTCCACCACGGCCGGCACCTCGGCGCGGGGGCTTGCGGCGACGAAGTCGCCCGCCGCGCCGCCGGCGCCCAGGCCGCCGGGCTGGGCCGTTTCATAGGCCAGGCCCTTTTCCCGCAGCGCGATCTTGACCTTCTGGGCGTAGGGCGAGAGCGGGTGGTCGTAGAGGGTGATCATCGCGGGGCCTCGTTCGGGGCGATGGTCGGCGCCGGCGCCGGCCCTTCGCCGGCTGCATCCGCCTTCGGGTGGGCCGCCTTCCAGTCCATCATCGCCTGAACGCGCGCGCGCACCGAGGGGTGATCGTAGAAGATGAACTCCTCGAGCTTGGACGGGCTGTCGGCGCGGTATTCCAGGGTCTTCACCAGGGCCTTGGCCAGGCCGTCGGGCTCGTTGAAGTGAACGACCGAGAAGTGGTCGGCGTCGGCCTCGACCCAGCGGCTGAAGGTGTTGGTGATCGGCGTCGCCAGCAGGCCCAGCGCCGCGGCCAGGATGGCGATCACCGGCACGCCCGCCGGATCGGCGATGCCGGTCACGCCCTCAGCCCCCAGCACACGGCAGGCCCAGGGGAACAGTCGGGCGATCAGGAACAGGCCGATCATCACGGTCAGACCCTGGAAGAGGTCGCCGATCATGAAGTGCTTACGCACGTAGTGGCCCATCTCGTGGCCGACGACGCCCTTCACCTCGGCCTGGTCGGCGTCCTTCTTGAACATCACGTCGCTCATGGCGACGCGGCCGAAGCCGAAGATGCCGCCGGCGTTGGCGGTGTAGCGGTTGGACTGCTTGGAGCCGTCGTAGATCAGGATCTTGTCCGACGGCATGCCGACCTGTTTGGCCATGGCCACCACCTCGTCACGCACCGGCCCGGGCGGCGCGGGCTTGTAGGTGTTGAACAAGGGCTCGATCAGGAACAGCTCGAGGATGAAGAAGACGATCCCCACCACGGTCATGCCGACGCCGGCCCACAACCAGAAGGTCTTCGGGAAGCGGCGGATCAGCCAGTAGAGCAGCGAGAAGACGATCACGGCGCCGACGGCGGCGATGGTGAGCTGCAGCAGGTGCTCGCCCAGCCAGCCGCCGAAGGCGCGGTTGGTGAAGCCGTACTGCTTTTCCCGCCACCAGCGGGCGTAGGCGTCCCAGGGCACGCCGAGCAGCCCCTCCAGCACGGTGTCGACGGCCACCACGACCAGCACCGCCAGCCAGGGCCGCGGCCTTTCCGCCTCGATCCCGCCGCGCAGCCGCACCAGGACGCCGCTCTTCAGCACGAGCCAGGAGACCAGGATGCTGACCAGGGTGGTCCACAGCAGCACCCAGTGGCCGCCCTGGGTGTAGGCCGTCGCCTTGGCGTGCACCTCCGGCGGCAGCACCGCCAGATAGGCGTTCGTGGCCGCCGTTGGATCGAATCCCTGGGCCATTGGTCGCTCCCCGTTTGTCTTTCGCCTGACGTGGACGGAAATTGCCACGCTTGTCGAGGCGGAAAGCCGTCTTAGTCTGGGCTGAAACAATCGGTGGGGAGTCGTCCGGGTGAAGA
>JAFEDM010000271.1 GCA_018241625.1 Pseudomonadota bacterium
CGACCAGGGCGTTGGCGGCCGAGGCGGCCGAGGACAGGCCCCGCGCGTCGATGATCGCCGCGCCGCGCTTGCCGACGGTGGGCAGGAAGTCGTTCTTCAGCCAGGCCTCGTCGCCGATGACGTCAGCAGCGGCCTTGCCGTTGATCTTGGCGTGGGTGAAGTCGGCGAACATCGTCGGGCTGTGGTTGCCGTAGATGAAGGTCTCGCTGACCGCATCGATCGAGACCCCGGCCTTCTTGGCCAGCTGGGCGCGGGCGCGGTTCTCGTCCAGGCGCACCATGGCGGTGAAGCGGTCCTTCGGCAGGCGCTTGGCCTGGGCGGCGGCGATCATCACATTGGTGTTGCAGGGGTTGCCCACCACCGCCACGCGGCAGTCGTCGGCCGCGACCTTGTCGATCGACTGGCCCTGGGCGATGAAGATCTTGCCGTTGTCCTTCAGGAGGTCGGCGCGCTCCATGCCCGGCCCGCGCGGCTTGGAGCCGACCAGCAGGGCCCAGTTCGCGTCCTTGAAGGCCACGTCGGCCTCGCCGGTCAGCACCATGTCCTGGACCAGCGGGAAGGCGCAGTCGTCGATCTCCATGGCCACGCCCTTCAGCGCCTTCTGGGGACCTTCCACCGGGATCTCGAGCAGCTGCAGGATCAGCGGCTGGTCCGGCCCGAACATCTGGCCGGAGGCGATGCGGAACAGGAGCGCGTAGCCGATGTTGCCCGCGGCGCCGGTGACCGCCACGCGGATGGGCGACTTTGCCATGTATCAAGCTCCTGTCTGCTGTTGCGGCGGCTCCTAGACCACCGGCGCGGGCGGGGCAATGCCGCAGCGCAACAGGGCGCCGAATAAGGGTGGCGACCGCGACGGGGTCATGGTCCCTTGTGGGCGATGTTCGAGCTGCATCCCGCCTTCGCCGCCACGTCCCACGCGCTGGGCGACCTGGCGCTGAGCCACGCCCGCCTGCAGGGCGACGCGCGGTTCCCCTGGATCGTGCTGATCCCCAGGGTCGAGGGCGCAGAGGAGCTGGAGGACCTGGCGGCCGGCGAACGGGATGTCCTGATGGACGAGGTGCTGCAGGCGGGGCTGGCGGCGCGCGCCGTCGCCGAGGCCCTGGGCCGCCCGGCGCCCAAGCTCAACGTCGGCCAGCTCGGCAACATCACCGCCCAGCTGCATGTGCATGTGATCGCCCGACGGCCGCAGGATCCGGCCTGGCCCGCGCCGGTCTGGGGCTTCGGCACGGCCGAGCCCTACGATCCCGCGACGCTGGAGATTGCGCTCGCCGCCGCGCGGCGGGTGTTCGGGCTCTAGCGGCCGGCCGCGCCTAGGGACTGGTCCGGCGCAGGCTGACGTCGAACACGTCCGCGCCACGCGTCATGCGGCCCGCCCAGCGACCGTCGGCCATCTCGTGCAGGGTGACGGTCGCGGTCTTGAAGGGCGCCTCATCGAACCGCAGGGTGAGCGTCGCGCCATTGTGCCGGATGTCGTCCACCAGCCCCGATGCCTCCAGCGAGCCGGGGCGCCGCAGGTCGCGCCACACCGCTTCCAGCCGGTCGCGACGCTCGACGATCTGCAGGGCGATCTCGCACCCCGGCGACGACAGCGTCCAGCCGCCGTCGAGCGGCCCCTGGAACCCCTGTGCGGCGGCGAAGGACCCACGGATGCGGTCGTCGTAGGTCAGCGCCCGCA
>JAFEDM010000272.1 GCA_018241625.1 Pseudomonadota bacterium
CTTCGGCGGCTATGGCGGCGGCCAGTTCGCGCCGCCCTATTTCCAGCGGGCCTTCCACCTGGGGGTGGCGCAGGCGGGGCTGATCATCGGCGTCGCCTCGGGGATCAGCCAGGGGATCGGCACCCTGATCGGCGGGCCGATCACCGACCGGATGTCGAAGTTCGGCATGCGCTGGTACTCGCTGGTGCCGGCGATCGGGGTGGCGCTGGCCTATCCGTTCATCGTCGGCATCTACACCGCGCCGGGCTGGCAGGCGGCGGCGGCCTTCATGCTGGTGCCT
Organism: Pseudomonadota bacterium; assembly: GCA_018241625.1. Lineage (GTDB taxonomy): Bacteria > Pseudomonadota > Alphaproteobacteria > Caulobacterales > Caulobacteraceae > Phenylobacterium. The sequence continues at coordinate 281 of JAFEDM010000272.1, forward strand.
GGGGCGCTCAGCTACGTCTACCTCGGCCCGACGTTCGGGGTGGTGCAGAACATGGCGCCCAGCCACCAGCGCGCGACCGCGGCGGCGATCCTGCTGTTCTTCCTGAACCTGATCGCCCTGGGTGGCGGGCCGCTGTTCACCGGCTGGCTGATCGACCACTTCGCGTCCTGGCAGTTCGCCCATGGGTCGAGCGGCGGGCTGCTGGACGTGATCGGCGGGTTCGGCGGGGCCGACACCCACGGCTTCCAGGCGGCCTGCCCAGGCGGCAAGGCGGCGGCCGGCGCAGCCGAGGCCGCCAAGGCGGCCTGCTCCGGCGCCCTGGTGCTGGGCACGCGCCAGGGGCAGATCGTGACCTACCTGTTCGGCCTGTGGGGCGCGGCGCACTACCTGATCGGCAGCTTCGGCATCGGCAAGGCCCTGGCCGAGGCCCGGGCGGCGCGCGGGGAAGCCCAGACTTTGGGGGAAGCCTAGGAGGCGTTGACTTCCGAGGGGGTCGGCGCAAATACCCGCGCATGATCCCCCGTTACGCCCGCAAGGAAGCCGCCGACATCTGGAGCGCCCAGACGCGCTTCAAGATCATGTTCGAGATCGAGGCGCACGCCGCCGACGCCATGGCGGACCTCGGCGTGATCCCCAAGGAGGCCGCGCGGGTCATCTGGGAGAAGGGCAAGGACGCCGTCTGGGACGCCGACCGCATCGATGAGATCGAGCGCGAGGTGAAGCACGACGTGATCGCCTTCCTGACCCACGTGACCGAGGTGGTGGGGCCCGAGGCGCGGTTCCTGCACCAGGGCATGACCAGCTCCGACGTCAACGACACGGCGCTGGCGGTGCAGCTCAGCCGCGCCACCGACCTGCTGATCGAGGACGTGGACTTGGTGCTGGCGGCGCTGAAGCGCCGCGCCTACGAGCACCGCTTGACGCCCACCGTGGGCCGCAGCCACGGCATCCACGCCGAGCCGACCACCTTCGGCCTGAAGCTGGCCGGCCACTACGCCGAGTTCGTGCGCTGCAAGGAGCGGCTGGCGATGGCGAAGTTCGAGATCGCCACCTGCGCGATCTCCGGCGCCGTGGGCACCTTCGCCAATGTGGCGCCCGAGGTGGAGGCCTATGTGGCCGAGAAGCTGGGGCTGGCGGTCGAGCCGGTCTCGACCCAGGTGATTCCGCGCGACCGGCATGCGGCCTATTTCGCGGCCCTGGGCGTCGTCGCCTCCTCCATGGAGCGGCTGGCCGTCGAGATCCGCCACCTCCAGCGCACCGAGGTGCTGGAGGCCGAGGAGCCGTTCGACCCGGGCCAGAAGGGCTCGAGCGCCATGCCGCATAAGCGCAACCCGATCTTGACCGAGAACCTCACCGGCTTGGCGCGCCTCGTGCGTTCGGCGGTGACGCCGGCCATGGAGAACGTCGCGCTCTGGCACGAGCGCGACATCAGCCACTCCAGCGTCGAGCGCGGCATCGCGCCGGACGCCACCGTCCACCTGGACTTCGCGCTGCGGCGCCTGGCCAGCGTGATGGAGCGGCTGGTGATCTATCCGGAGAACATGGCGAAGAACCTCGACCGCCTGGGCGGGCTGGTGCATTCGCAGCGCGTGCTGCTGGCGCTGACCCAGAAGGGCGTGGCGCGCGAGGTGGCCTACGCCGCGGTGCAGCGCAACGCCATGCGCGTCTGGCGCGGCGAAGGCGCCTTCCTCGACTTCCTCAAGGCCGATCCGGACGTCACGCTCTCGGACGCCGAGCTCGCCGAGCTGTTCGACAACGCCTACCACTTCAAGAACGTCGACCGGGTCTTCGCCCGGGTGTTCGGCGACGAGGCGAACGCCGCGCGGCACGCGGCGCAGTAGTCGACTGGGTGAATCCCCGCCTTCGCGGGGATGAACCGCCTAAGCCGTCACTTGCCTTCGCGGACGCTTTCGCGGGCCTGGGCCAGCAGCTCCGCCATCTTCATGCGGACCTCGCCCTCGGTGATGGTCACGCCCGCACCCTTCAGGTCCTCGAAGACCTTGCGCAGCACATCGTCCTCGCCCGGCTGCTCGAAGTCGGACTTCACCACCGCCTGGGCGTATTCCGCCACATGCGGCGCCTGCAGGCCCATCAGGCCCGCGGCCCACTCGCCCAGCGCACGGTTCCGGCGGGCGGCGGCCTTGAACTCCTGCTCCTGATCGAGCGCGAAACGCTTCTCGAAGCCACGTTCACGGTCGTCAAAGGTGGTCATGGGGTCCCGGGGCAAAGCAGCACAACGGGCGACCACATATCCCGCCCTGCCCCGGGTCGCAATGGAAAGGCGGGCGGTGCGTCAGGTTTGCGCGGTCGCGCCCCTTCCGCTAATTTTGCAAGGCCTCATATGAAGCGAGACGCTGAGTCGGAGCCGCGCGCGAAGGTCCCGGGCCACATGCCTTTGGGGCCGCGCGCGTTTTTCGTTTCCCCCGACTGGCGGAACCCTCGCTGATGGAGAAGGCGCGACGATGACCCGCCGCAAGAAGATCTACGAGGGCAAGGCCAAGATCCTCTACGAGGGGCCGGAGCCCGGCACCCTGATCCAATACTTCAAGGACGACACCACCGCCTTCGACGCGACCAAGAAGGCCGTCCTTGAGGGCAAAGGGGTGATCAACAACCGGATCAGCGAGCACATCATGACCAAGCTCGCCTCGATCGGGGTGCAGAACCACTTCATCCGCCGGTTGAACCTGCGCGAGCAGCTGATCCGCGAGGTCGAGATCGTTCCGCTGGAGGTGATCTGCCGCAACATCGCCGCGGGCTCGCTGTCCACCCGCCTCGGCCTGCCTGAGGGTCAGGTGCTGCCGCGCTCGATCATCGAGTTCTGCCTGAAGGACGACAAGCTCCACGATCCGCTGGTGTCCGAGGAGCACATCACCGCCTTCAACTGGGCCTCCACCCAGGAGATCGACGACATCATGGCGCTCACCCTGCGGGTGAATGACTTCCTGACCGGCATGTTCGGCGCGGTCGGCATCACCCTGGTGGACTTCAAGGTCGAGTTCGGCCGCGTCTGGGAGAACGACTTCGCCCGCATCATCCTGGCTGACGAGATCAGCCCGGACAGCTGCCGGCTGTGGGACACAGCGACCAATGAGAAGCTGGACAAGGACCGCTTCCGCCGCGACTTGGGCAACGTGATCGAGAGCTACACCGAAGTGGCGCGCCGTCTCGGGATCATGAAGGAGATGCCGACCGTGATACAAGGGGGTCTGCACTGATGAAAGCCGTGGTGCACGTATTCCTGAAGCCCGGCGTCCTCGACGTGCAGGGCAAGGCGGTCGAGCAGGCCCTGCATGGGCTGGGCTGGGGCGGCGTCAGCGGCGTGCGCGTCGGCCGCACCCTCGAGTTCGACCTCGACGCGAAGGACGCCGCCGCCGGCGAGGCCGAGGTCAAGGCGATGTGCGACAAGCTGCTCGCCAACACGGTGATCGAGAGCTACCGCGTGGAGGTGGCGTGAGGCGCCTCTTGGCCCTCCTGCTCCTGACCCCGCTCCCGCTCTCTGCCTGCTCGCCGAAGACGCCGCCGGCGCCAACCGATCCCGCCATCGGCCTGGACTGCAGCCTGCCTTTCGACGCGCAGGCGGCGAAGATCACCGCCCAAGGTGACCTCACCCAGGCGCCGCACGACCCGCTGGAGCCCTACAAGTTCTATTCGACCACCCACGGCCGCGTGTCCTACCTGATCACCGAGCCGGGTGCGCCGGGTCACCCGGCGATCGCCATGGAAGTCGCCAGCAAGGGCCGGGTCGACATCTCCGGCTGTCCGTACGGCGACAAGAAGGGCTACGCCAAGATCATCGCCTATCTGGAAAGCCTGAAGGCGGTGACCCACCGATGACCGCCACCTCCGACCCGCTTCCCGCCTCCGCCCTCGCCCGCACAGGAGCCTGCCCATGAAAGCCGCCGTCATCGTCTTCCCAGGCTCCAACTGCGACCGCGACTGCAAGGTGGCCATTGAACGCTCCACCGGCGCCCAGGTGGACATGGTCTGGCACGCCGAAACCGCCCTGCCGGACCGCGTCGACCTGATCGTCCTGCCGGGCGGCTTCTCCTATGGCGACTACCTGCGCTGCGGCGCGATGGCGGCGCTGTCGCCGGTGATGGCCGAGGTGAAGGCGGCGGCGGAGCGCGGCGTGGCGACGGTCGGCATCTGCAACGGCTTCCAGATCCTCTGCGAGGCCCACATGCTGCCCGGCGCCCTGCTGCGCAACGAGAAGCTGAAGTACGTCTGCAAGCCGGTGGAGCTGGAGGTCACCAACGCCCAGACCCGCTTCACCGCGGGCTACGCCGGCCGCCGACAGGTGGCGATGACGGTGGGCAATGGCGAGGGCAATTTCTTCGCCGACGAGCCGACCCTGGATCGGCTGGAGGGCGAGGGCCAGGTGGTGTTCCGCTACGTCGACAACCCCAACGGCTCGTCGCGCGGCATCGCCGGTATAGTCAACCCCAAGGGCAATGTGCTGGGCCTGATGCCGCATCCGGACCGGGCCTTCGAGGCGGAGTTGGGGTCCGCCGACGGCGCAATCCTGTTCCAAAGCGCGCTCGCCAGCGCCTAAGGTGTAACCGAGTCCGCTCGGGGAGTTCGGGAAGCTTATGAAGACCGTGGTTCTGGGGGCGCTGGCCGCCCTCTGCGTCTGTGTTGCGCCGGCGCTGGCCCAGGCGCCGACCGTCGGCCCGGAGATCAGTCCGGACATTCCGGCGAAGTTCGTGAAGCCCACCGAGCAGAACGACTGGGTCAAGCGCACGGTGATGATCCCCATGCGCGATGGGGTGAAGCTCTACACCGTCATCGTCATGAAGAAGGGGACGCACGACGGCCCCATCCTGCTGACCCGCACGCCCTACAACGCCAAGAAGCGCGCCGAGCGGTTCGACAGCCCGCACATCCAGGATGAACTCGCCCAGATGGACGAACCGTTCGTCGATGACGGCTACATCCGCGTCTATCAGGACATCCGCGGCAAGTGGGGGTCCGAGGGCGACTACGTCGTCACCCGGCCCATCGTGGGGCCCCTGAACCACAGCGGCGTCGACCACACCACCGACACCTACGACACCATCGACTGGCTGGTGAAGAACGTGCCCGAGTCCAACGGGCGCGTCGGCATGATCGGCTCGTCCTACGACGGCTTCACCACGCTCATGGGACTGATCAACCCGCATCCGGCGCTCAAGGCGGCCGCGCCGGAATCGGCCATGGTCGACGGCTGGATGGGCGACGACTTCTTCCACTACGGCGCGTTCCGCACCACCAACCTGGACTACTTCACAGGCCAGATGACCGCGCGCGGCGAAGGCTTCAAAATCCCCCGGGAAGCCTTTGACGATTATACGAATTTCCTGAACGCCGGGAACATCGAGAACTACGCGCGGGCCGCCGGCCTCGACCAGGTCCCCTACTATCGAAAGATGACCGAGCACGCGGCCTACGACGCCTTCTGGAGCGAGCAGGCCCTGGACAAGATCCTGGCCAAGCAACCGCTGAAGGTGCCGACCATGTGGATCGGCGCCCTGTGGGACCAGGAGGACATGTGGGGCACGATCCACTCGTACCTCGCCACCGAGCCCAAGGACGCGGCCAACGACATGAACTATCTGGTGCTGGGGCCGTGGCGGCATTCCGGCGTCAACTACGAGCAGCGCCAGCTCAACGCGCTCAAGCTGCCGGGCGACACGGCGACCGAGTTCCGGATGACGGTGCTGAAGCCGTTCCTCGACGAGCACCTGAAGACCAATGGGCCGAAGGCCAACACGCCGCCGGTGTTCATCTTCCAGACCGGGACCATGAAGTGGGACCGCCTGCAGAAGTGGCCACTGGCCTGCGAGGACGGCTGCGCCTCGAAGATGAAGCCGCTCTATCTTCAGGCGGGACTTGGCCTCGGGTTTACGGCGCCGACGCCGCAGAAGGGCGCGGCGGCCTATGACGAGTACGTCTCCGATCCCGCCAAGCCGGTCCCCTATGTGAAGCGGCCAGTGCGCTCGGACGACCCGACGCAGTGGCAATACTGGCTGACGACCGACCAGCGCCACGTCGACGGCCGGCCCGACGTTCTGACCTACATCTCCGAGGTGCTGACCGGCCCGGTGCGCATCTCCGGGGCCCCGATCGTCAACCTGTTCGCCTCGACCAGCGGCACGGACAGCGACTGGGTGGTGAAGATCATCGATGTCTATCCGGACACCGTGCCCAGCCAGGTGGAGATGGGCGGCTACGAGCTGCCGATCGCCATGGACATCTTCCGCGGCCGCTATCGCGAGGACTTCACCGTCCCGCACGCGATCCCGTCGAACCAGGTGGACACGTACCGGTTCGTGATGCCGACCACCAACCACGGCTTCCTGCCCGGTCACCGGATCATGGTGCAGATCCAGTCCAGCTGGTTCCCGCTCTACGACCGCAACCCGCAGACCTTCGTTCCGAACATCTTCTTCGCCAAGCCGGGCGATTATCAGAAGGCTACGCAGCGGATTTTCCATGCCGGCGCCCAGGCCACCAACATCGAGCTGCCGGTCGCGTCTGCGCCCTAAGCCTCGCCGGCGATCAGGCCGGCGAGCTCGCGAGCGTGGGTGAATTGCGCCAGGACCCCGGCGCCGGCCAGCGTCGCGAACCGCACCTCCGGCAGGCCACTCCAAGGGTCGCGCGACGGTTCACGGCCGAAGGCGCCGGAATAGGCCACGGTCCATGGCCCGCCGCCGGTCACCGGCGGTGGCCGCCAGCCCGCGGCGTAAAGGCTGTGCTCGGCGACATAGCCTTCGCAGCCATGGGCGAACTGGGCCTGGATGTCGCGCACCAGCTGCGCGCGCACCGCGCGATCCTCCAGCGCCGCCACATCGGCGGGCAGAGCTTTCAGCGTTTCGCGCAGCGCCGCTTCCAGGAAGTCGCTGCGGGTCCGGCGGCGGATGAATTCGCCCAGGCCGCCGATCACCTGCGGCCGGGACAGGATCAGGCGCGCCATGCGCGCCACGGGCCCCGTTTTGGTGTCGGCGGCGATCCCCGCCGGTGAACGGGGGTTGAGCAGCACCGCCTGGGCGATCCGCTGCGGGTCGGCCGCGGCATAGGCGAGCGCAGCGGCCACACCGCCGTCGCGAGCGAACAGCGTGACTTGCGGGCCACCCAGCCGATCGATCAGGGCCGCCAGATCCTCGCAGGCCTCAACGAGATAGGACCGCAGCGCCGGCGAGGTGAGCCCGAACCCCGGTCTCTGGGGCACGATCGGCCGATAGCCGCGCGCCTGCAGGCCGCGCGCCAGCGCCGGCGGCAGGCTGCGGCCGGCGACGAAGCCGTGGAAAATGATCGCCGGAC
>JAFEDM010000273.1 GCA_018241625.1 Pseudomonadota bacterium
CGGGCGAAGACGAAGCCGTAGCGCGCCTCGGTGGACGCCAGGCGGATGTCCATGGCCAGCTGCATGGTCGCGCCCACGCCCACCGCCGCCCCGTTCACCGCCGCGATCACCGGCTTCAGGCTCTCGAAGATGCGCAGGGTCAGCAGGCCGCCGCCGTCGCGTTGCACCCCATCCCGCTGCCGCGCCGCCCGGTCCTCGCCGCCGCGCGCATCGTAGTTGAAGGTCTGGGCGCCAGCCGACAGGTCTGCCCCGGCGCAGAACGCCCGGCCCGCGCCGGTGACGATCACACAACGCACCGCGTCGTCCTTATCGGTCACGTCGAAGACGTCGATCAGGTCGCGCATCATCTGGGTGTTGAAGGCGTTCAGCTTCTCCGGCCGGTTCAGGGTCACGGTGGCGACGCCGCCCTCCACAGCATAGGCGATGGTCTCGAAGGTCGGCTGGGCCACGGCGTGCGTCCTCTGGCTGTTGTCACAGCCAGTTCCGCCCGCATGACGGAAGGGCGGTCAAGACCCCTTAGCGCCTGCCACTACGGCCAGATTTGCAGTTCTCCCCCTTGCCACGGCCGGACTTCGGCGGGCGCGCCCGCGTCATCGAGCGGAAATGGCGCAGGATAGGGCCGTCCGTACGGAGGGTTTGGTCGAGGCTGGAGCGGCTGCAACGTCCAGGCGAGCCACGGCCGTATCGTGGATATCCCTACGTTGTCGGGACCTATCGACGCGGTGTGTGAAAAGGCGCACGCCCACTCTGGCGACCAGATCTGCACCATCGCATCCATCACTCGGATGCCTTGCTCTGGATCGCGCCAGAGTGGGTGTTCAACTTCTGGTCGGACCCTGACCCTGTTTTCAACCCAACCAGAGCCATATTGACCAGCACGAATGGAAACGGCCAGGAACGAGGCGCCGAGTTCACCGCGATAGAGGACATTGTAGCCGGTCGGTCCCACCGGCGCCGGAAACCTAGGGGGGTCAAATCGACCGCGACGGTCGATCCGGTCGGCGAGGTCCTCTATTGGCATGTCAACGATGGCGCCGGGATCATTGGGCCGAAGACGGCGCATCCCGGGGTCGGGGCGAATTCGGCCATATGCCGGATCAATGTCCGCGAGACGCCGAGCAAGTTGTTGCACCCGTTCAGCAATCTCTCTCGCCGCCTGCGGACGTTGCGACCAACCGCATTCGAAGGCTCGTCCGGCATATTCGACGGGTTCATCGGCAAAGGACATTTCGGCTACCGCGGCGATGTCTGCTGAACGCGAATTGGTGGTCGCGTACCTCCAGTAGAAGCCCCATTGCTTGGCCTTCGGCAGCAGCGGTTCGCGCCATAAGGCCCCCTCATTCAGAGGACGTAGAATGGCACGATAAAGGTTCGCGTCAAGAACAAGACAAGAACATGCGACCCACAACTCATAGCTCTCGCCCCCCGCTTGACGGACCCTCCGTCAAGGCCCGCTATAGCGCCTGAACACAGATAAGTTGGCCGCTCATCGAGGCGGCCACGGGAGCGAGACCATGCATCCGTCACATCACGCCAAGACCCATCCGGACAAGGCCGCCTATATCATGGCCTACTCCGGCGAGGTGGTGACCTTCGCGGAGCTCGACGCCCGCTCGAACCAGGGGGCGCAGCTGTTCCGCTCGCTGGGGCTCAAGGCCGGGGACGCCGTCGCCCTCTTCATCGACAACCACCCGCGCTACTACGAAATCCTCTGGGCGGCCCAGCGCAGCGGCCTGCGCTTCACCTGCCTGTCGTCCAAGCTGACGGCCGGCGAGGTCGAGTACATCGTGAAAGACTGCGAGGCGAAGGTGTTCATCACCTCTGCGGCCCTGTCGCAGGCGGCCCTGCAGGTCGCCCCGCTGATCCCCGGCGTGAAGCTGTTCATGGTCGGCGGCGAGAGCGAGGCCTACGAAAGCTTCGAGGCCGCCCGCGCGGCCATGCCGGCCACGCCCATCGCCGACGAGAGCGCCGGGCGCGCCATGCTCTATTCCTCGGGCACCACCGGGCGGCCGAAGGGCGTCAAGCGCATGGGCGAGGTCAGCGACGCCATCGACGCGCCCAACCCGCTGGCCCAGCTGGGCCAGGCGCTCTACGGCTGGACGCCGGACACCGTCTACCTGTCGCCCGCGCCGCTCTACCACGCCGCCCCGCTGGGCTGGTCGATGGCGGTGCATACCCTGGGCGGCACGGTGGTGCTGATGGAGCGCTTCGACCCCGAGGACGCCCTGCGCTTCATCGAGAAGTACAAGGTGACGTCAGCCCAATGGGTGCCCACCCACTTCGTGCGCATGCTGAAGCTGCCGGAAGAGGTGCGGTCGAAGTACGACCTGTCGTCGCTGAAGGCCGTCTTCCACGCTGCGGCGCCCTGCCCCGTGCCGATCAAGGAGCAGATGATCGCCTGGTGGGGCCCGATCGTGCACGAGTACTACGCCGGCACCGAGGGCAACGGCTTCTGCATCATCAACTCCGACGAATGGCTGGCCCACAAGGGCTCGGTCGGGCGCGGCCTGATGGCCCAGGTGCGCATCTGCGACGACGAGGGCAATCCGCTGCCGGCGCGCGCCGAAGGCCTGGTGTTCTTCGAGGGCGGCGGCCAGTTCGAGTACCACGGCGACCCCAAGAAGACCGCCGAGAGCCGCAACCAGCACGGCTGGACCACCCTGGGCGACGTGGGCTGGCTGGACGAGGAAGGCTTCCTCTACCTCACCGACCGCAAGAGCTTCATGATCATCTCCGGCGGCGTGAACATCTATCCGCAGGAGCTCGAGAACGTGCTCATCAACCACCCCAAGGTGGCCGACGCCGCCGTGGTGGGCGCCCCCGACGAGGAGATGGGCGAGAAGGTGGTGGCCGTGGTCCAGCCGCTGGACTGGGCCGACGCCGGCGAGGAGCTGCGCGCCGAGCTCATGGCCTACGCCCGCGCCAACCTCAGCCATGTGAAGACGCCGCGGCTGATCGACTTCATGGCCGAACTGCCGCGCCACCCGACGGGCAAGCTCTACAAGCGCCTGATCCGCGACGCCTACTGGGGCAAGGAAGGCTCGCGGATCGTGTGATCTTCCTTTCCCACTTGTGGGAAAGGGGGACCGCTCGCCGCAGAGCGAGTGGTGGAAAGGGAGAGCGGCCGCATTGCGGTTCGACCATCCCTTCAATACCGAAATTCGTGGGTGAGGCTGTCCCTCTCCACCATCCGCTTTTCCCCCGGCTTTCGCCGGGGTCGGCGAACGGTCCCCCTCTCCCGCTTCGCGGGAAAGGAAGCATTTCCTAGTCCTGAGCGGGGCCGATCTCGCGGGGGAGCTCGCGCAGTTCGATCACCCCGCCGGCCTCATAGACCGGATTGCCGACGAGCAGGGCTTCGGCGGCGGCCATGTCGTCCACCTCGATCCGCACATAGCCCACGATGTGGCTGCTGATCGGCGGCGCAGCGCCGTCCTTCTTCAGGCACCGCCCACGCCCGATCGCCGAGCCGCCGCGCAGCACGCCCTTGGCCTGCAGCTCGCCGACATAGGCCTCCCAGGCCTTGGGATCGGCCGGCTCGGCTTCGTGCATCAGGTAGATGAAGTCGGCCATCGATTGCTCCCATGCGGCTTGCTCACACACGGCGGGATGCTAGACCGCATTCTGACTGAACCAATCAAGAGGGAGCGATCGATGAACCCGGTTGAGATCAAGGACCTGCCCGGCCTCGTGGGCACGGAGGTGGGCGTTTCGGACTGGCTGCTGGTCGACCAAGACCGGGTCAACAAGTTCGCCGACGCCACTGGCGACCACCAGTGGATCCACGTGGACGTCGAGCGCGCGACGCGCGAGATCGGCGGCCCGATCGCCCACGGCTACCTGACGCTCTCGCTGATCCCGTTCCTGGGCGCCGGCATGCTGCCGGTGAAGGGCGTGACCCGCGGCATCAACTACGGCTCGGACAAGGTGCGCTTCACCAACATGGTGCGCGTCGGCAAACGCGTGCGCATGCGCCAGAAGCTGATCGGCGCCGAGCCCAAGGCCGGCGGCATGCAGATCAAGAACGAATGCACCATCGAGATCGAGGGCGAGGAACGTCCCGCCTGCGTCGCCGAGACGCTGTCGATCCTGTACGGGGCGTAAGTTGCTCCCCTCCTGGGGGAGCTGTCAGCGCTAGCTGACTGAGGGGGTCCTCAACCGCGGTGGGCGACCCCCTCCGGCGCTTCGCGCCACCTCCCCCGAAGGGGAGGAATTTCCTATTCCGGTCGCGCCGCCTCTTCCGCGGACGCCGCCTTGGCGCCGGTCATGGCCTCGGTGGCCGCGACCTGGGTCACCGGCGCTTCCGGATCCTTGATCAGCGCGATGGTCTCGCGGATGAAGCGGGCGTTGGTGACGATGCCGATGTCCAGCCGCTCGCTGTTCAGCTCCACCTGCTGGGTCAGCAGGCCGGCGATGAACTGGGCGTCCTTGCCGTCGACGTCGCCGTGTCGGGCCGCGCCGCTCATGAACACCGGGCCGCCCGAGTTGCCGGGGAACACCGAGAAGTCGAGCAGGAAGGTCGGGAAGATCTTGGCCGGCGCGATCGGATAGCTGGCCACGCGGCCGGCGCGCAGGATCGGGAAGCCCGCGGCGTTGGCCGCCAGGCCGCGCGGGAAGCCCAGGGTCATCATCTGGTCGCCGGCCTCGACCTGGTACTTCGAGAAGGTGTCGTCCGCGGCCAGGTAGTCTTCCGGGATCGCCGCCTTGGCGAAGGCCGCCGGCGCGGTGATCGAGATCGCCGCCACGTCGCGCGACGGATGATGCGTCCACAGAGGGTGGCCTTGGGTGTCGCGGATCCTCAGGGTCTGGGGCGAATAGCTCCAGCTGCCGTCGGCGTTGGCGATGCGATAGCCGATCCGGGCGTTCTGGTTCGGCATCTTGTCGAAGACGTGGTTCGCCGTGACCAGGATGGTGTGCGGCTTGCCGTCCGGCGTGGTCTCGGTGATCAGGAAGCCGGTGCCGACTGTGCGCGTCCCGTCACCGAGCGGCTGCTCCAGCTGCACGGTGGCCTGCATGAGCTGGGCGGACAGGTCCATGACCATGGTCGCGGGTTCCGATTCCTAAGGATGCGTTGCGCGTCTTTTGTGCGCGCTATCGATTGCCGCAGAGTGAATCACAACGCGGGTTGTTCGCAAGACGCCAGGACGTCGCGGATCGTCCTCAAGCGCCGCTTGAGGCCGACGCCGGGCGGGGGCATCTAGCCGCCATGCCTACGTCCCTTCCCAAACCACCCGTCGCGCGCAAGCGCCCGCACCGCATCGAACAGCTGGGCCGTGTCCGCGTGGACGACTACGCCTGGATGAAGGACGACAACTGGCAGCAGCTGCTACGCGACCCGAAGTCGCTGCGCCCCGACGTGCGCGAGCACCTGGAGGCGGAGAACGCCTACGCCAAGGCCATGCTGGCCGGCACCGAAGACCTGCAGGCCCAGATGTTCGCCGAGATGAAAGGCCGCATCAAAGAGGACGATTCCTCGGTCCCGAAGCCGGATGGCCCCTGGGATTACTACGTCCGCTACGAGGTCGGCGCGCAGCATCCGATCCACGCCAGACGGCCGCGCGGATCAAGCGAAAGTGAGCAGGTGCTGCTCGATGAGGAGGCGCTTTCCAAGAGCAAGGCCTTCTTCCAGGTCGGCGCGGCGCACCACAGCCCGGACCATGCCCTCTATGCCTGGGCCGCCGACGAACAGGGCTCGGAGTACTACACGATCCGGGTCACCGACCTGGCCACCGGCGTAGCGGTCGGCGCGCCGGTGGAGAGCGCCTACGGCGCCTTCGCCATTTCGCCGGACAGCCAGTGGCTGTTCTGGGTCTGGCGCGACGAGAACGCCCGTCCGGCCAAGGTCTTCCGCCGTCCCATCCGCGGCGGGGACGACGTGCTGGTCTATGAGGAACCGGACGACGGCATGTTCCTGGGCGTCGGCGTCACCTCCGACGACCGCTTCATCGTCATCGGCTCCGGCAACCAGGAGACCACCGAAAGCTGGATCATCCCGGCCGCCGACCCGACCACCGCGGCCGTGGTCGCCGAGCCGCGGCAGGTGGGCGTGAAGTACCACCTGGACCACTGGACCGACCGCTGGGTGATCAACACCAACGCCGACGGGGCGGTGGACTTCAAGCTGGCGGTCAGCCGCGCGGACATCCCCGCCAAGGCCACCTGGGAAGAGTGGATCCCGCATCGTCCCGGCAGCTACATCACCGGCTTCGAGACCCTGGCCGGTCACATCGTGCGCGCCGAGCGGGTCAATGCGCTGGACCGCCTGGTGGTCACGCCCAGGGATGGCGAGGAGCACGTGATCGCCTTCGACGAGGAAGCCTACGCCCTCGATCTGGACGGCGGCTATGAATACGAGACCACCACCATCCGCTTCGTCTACCAGTCGCCGACCACGCCCCGGCAGACCTTCGACTACGACCTCGAGACCCGCGAGCGGACCCTGCGCAAGAGCCAGGAGATCCCCTCGGGCCACGACCCCAGCCGCTATGTGGCCCGCCGGCTTACCGCCAAGGCGCCCGATGGCGCCCAGGTGCCGATCACCGTCCTGATGCTGAAGGACACCCCGCTCGACGGCTCCGCGCCCCTGATGCTCTACGGCTACGGCGCCTACGGGATCGCGCTGGATCCCAGCTTCTCCATCCGCAACCTCAGCCTGGTGGACCGCGGCTGGATCTGGGCCAACGCCCACATCCGCGGCGGCTCCGACAAGGGTTGGGGCTGGTTCCTGGACGGGCGCAAGGAGGCCAAGCCCAACACCTTCAACGACTTCATCGCCTGCGCCGAGCACCTGGCGGCGAACGGCTATGGAACGGCCGGCAGGATCGCGGCCTATGGCGGCTCGGCCGGTGGCATGCTGATGGGCGCGATCGCCAACATGCGCCCGGACCTCTGGGGCGCCATCGTCGCCGCCGTGCCCTTCGTGGATGTGCTCAACACCATGAGCGACACCACCCTGCCGCTCACCCCGCCGGAGTGGCCCGAGTGGGGCAATCCGCTGGAGAGCGCGGACGATTACGACCGCATCGCCGACTACAGCCCCTACGACAAGGTCATGGCCCAGGCCTATCCGCCGGTCCTGGCCACCGGCGGCCTGTCGGACCCGCGCGTCACCTACTGGGAGCCGGCCAAGTGGGTCGCCAAGCTGCGCGAATGGTCGGCGGGACCCACGCCGATGTTGCTCAAGATCAACATGGAGGCCGGTCACGGCGGCGCGTCGGGCCGGTTCGACTTCCTCAAGGAGATCGCCCTGGACTATGCCTTCGCCGTCTGGGCGCTGGAAAAGGGTTGGCAGCAGGCATGATCGTTCGTCCCGCGACCGAGGCAGACGCCGCGGCGCTCGCCGCCATCTATGGCGACGCGGTGCTGCACGGCTTCGGCACTTTCGAGGAGGTCCCGCCGTCGGCCGCCGACATGGATGCGCGCCGCCGCGCCATCCAGGACCAGGGCCTGCCCTATCTGGTGGCCGAGAAGGACGGCCAGGTGCTGGGCTTCGCCTATGCCGGCCCGTTCCGCCCGCGCGCCGCCTACCGCTACACGCTTGAGGACAGCGTCTATGTCTCGCCCGACGCCAAGGGCCAAGGCGTGGGCCGCGCCGTGCTCGGCGCTGTCATCACGGCCTGCGAGGCCCTGGGCGTGCGCCAGCTGATGGCGGTCATCGGCGACAGCGGCAATTCCGGGTCCGTCGGCCTGCACCGGTCGCTCGGCTTCGAGCAGACCGGCGTCGGCAAGAGCGTCGGCTTCAAGCACGGCCGCTGGGTCGACATCGTCCACATGCAGAAGCCGTTGAACGGCGGCGACGAGAGCCTGCCCGACGGCGGCGGCGTCACGCTCACGGGGCACTAGGACTCCATTTCCTACTAAAAGTTTAGTTGACCGGACCTGCCTGGGCGACCACCATCTCCGAAAGAATTAGGAGATCGCCTCTTGCCCCTATCCGCCCGCGGACGCTCGAGCGGGGTGCTGACGCCCCTCGAGCTTCAGATCATGCAGGTCCTGTGGGACGGCGGGCCGGGCACCGTGGCCGCGGTGCAGGAGCGCCTGGACGCCGACCTCGCCTACACCACCGTCCAGACCATGCTGAACGTCCTGCTGCGCAAGAAGAAGGTGCGCCGCACCCAGGAGGGCCGCGCCTTCAGCTACCAGGCCGCGGTCAGCCGCGACGGCGCCACCAAGGCCGCGCTCTCCGACCTGGTGTCGCGCATGTTCGGCGGCTCGCCCGAGGCGCTGCTGATGGCCCTGGTGAACACCCAGCAGCTCACGCCCGAGCAGCTCGCCCGCGCCCAACGCCTGGCCGCCGGCGAAGATTCTGAAGAGGAGGCCAAGTGATGCAGCAGCAGATCGCCGCCTACCTGGTCAACGCCGCCTGGCAGATTCCGCTGGTGGCCGCCTGCGCCTTCGGGGTCACCCGCTTCGCGGGCCTGTCGCCCCGGGCCCGCAATGGCGTGTGGCTGGCCTTCCTGGCCGCGGCCGCCATCCTGCCCGCCGTCTCTCTGAAGGGCCTGATCCCACGGCCGGCGCCGGTCGTGGCGCGCGTGGCGGTCGCCGACCCGATGGCCGCGGCCCTGCCGCTCTACGGGCCGGACGAGCCGATGCTGGTCAAGGCCGCCCTGCCGGTGACCACCGAGGCCGAGACGGCCGCACCGGCGGGCATCGCTGCGCCGATCGCGCTCACGCCCGCCATCGCCTGGACCATGAGCGGCCTCGTCGCGACCTTCGCCCTGCTGCTGGCCGCGCGGCTCGCCACCGCCAGCCTGGCGGCGCGGCGGCTGGTGCGCGAGGCCCGGCCCGCCGCCCTGCCCCATGAAGCCGTCGAGGCGCTTGGGGCGCTGGCCCTGGCCCATGGCCGCCGCGCGCCGCCGGTGCTGGAGTCGCCCGCCGTGCGCAGC
>JAFEDM010000274.1 GCA_018241625.1 Pseudomonadota bacterium
CGAGGTCACCCATGCCTGGGGGATGACCGAAGTCTCCCCCGTGGGCAGCGTGTCCACCCCGACCGCGGAGGTCGCGGAGATGGACGCGGAGGGCCAGCTCCGCAGCAACCTGAAGCAGGGGCGATCCCCCTTGGGCGTCGAATTGAAGCTTTCCGACGACGACGGCCGGACCCTGCCGCGCGACGGCGTGACCTTCGGCCGCCTGATGGTCCGCGGACCGGCGGTGGTGCGCCGCTACTTCAAGGGCGAGGGCGACGAGATCCTCGACGACGAAGGCTATTTCGACACCGGCGACATGGCGACCATCGATCCGCAGGGATTCATGCAGATCACCGACCGGGCCAAGGACGTGATCAAGTCGGGCGGCGAATGGATTTCCTCGATCGAGATCGAGAACATCGTGGCCGGCCATTCGAAGGTCGAGCTTTGCGCCGTGGTCGGCGTGTCCCATCCCAAGTGGGACGAACGTCCCGTCCTGCTGGTGAAACTGCGTAGCGGCGCGACGGCCACCCCCGAGGAGTTCCTGGGCTTTCTCGAGGGGAAGATCGCCAGATGGTGGATGCCCGACGATGTCTTGTTCCTGGCGGACATCCCGCTGGGGCCGACCGGCAAGGTCGACAAGAAGCGTCTGCGAGCCGACCTCAAGGGCGAAGACGCGCCGACCTGACGTCGGCTTCCGGCGAGATCGACGGCCCAATCCGTCGGACGGCGGCGCGACATATGTCGGGGAAATAAGATGCAATTGTCGTACAATACGTTGACACTATGAGGCGGTCGTTGTGTCGTGCGCTCACGGCCCGTCACACAGAACGCGGCCACAGACACTCGCCGGCACAGGCGAGGCCTGGGAGGACGCCTTGGACAATTCTCGCCGTACGCTTCTC
Source organism: Pseudomonadota bacterium (assembly GCA_018241625.1). GTDB lineage: Bacteria > Pseudomonadota > Alphaproteobacteria > Caulobacterales > Caulobacteraceae > Phenylobacterium. The sequence goes on from JAFEDM010000274.1 coordinate 885, forward strand.
GCCGGGGGATTGGGCGCCGGCGCCGCCCTGGCCGCGGGCCGCAGCCGCGCCCTGACGACCGCCGACCTCTTCCCGGTCGTGGAAACGGCGCAGGGCCGGCTCCGGGGGCTGAGCAGCGGCGGCGTCCACAGCTTCAAGGGGGTGCGCTACGGCGCCGAGACCTTCGGCAAGCAGCGGTTCCGGCCGCCGGCCCCGCCGCCCAAATGGGGCGGCGTCCGCGACGCCCTGAACTATGGGCAGACGCCGCCGCAAGGGCCCGACAGCCGCCGGCGCGACTATGCCGGTCTGATTACCTTCGACATCGAGCCTGGGGGCATGGGCGAGGATTGCCTGGTCCTGAACGTCTGGACGCCGACCCTAGAGCGAAGCGCCAAGCGGCCGGTGGTCTTCTCGATCCACGGGGGCGGTTACGTCTTCGGGTCCGGCAACACCGCCATCTACGACGGCGAATCTCTTGCCCGGTTCGGCGACTGCGTGGTGGTGACGATCAACCATCGGCTCGGCGTCTTCGGCTACCTGAACCTCGCCGACCAGGACCCGGCCTTCGCCACCTCCGGCACGGCGGGGATGCAGGACATCGTCGCGGCCCTGCGTTGGGTGAGGGAGAACATCGAAGTTTTCGGTGGCGATCCGGACCGCGTGCTCGCCCTCGGCCAGTCGGGCGGCGGCGCCAAGACCTCCATGCTGATGGCCATGCCGTCCGCCAAGGGCCTGTTCCACCGCGCCGGCGTCCAGAGCGGCAGTCGCCTGAGCACGCCCGGGCGCGAAGAGGCGCAGAAGATGACGCGCGCCCTGCTCGAAGCCCTCGGGGTCGGCGGCGCGGGCGCGGTGAAGCAGCTGCAGGCCCTGCCGTTCCAGATCCTGCTGGCGGCCCAGCTCACCTTGACCGGCCTGCCGGGCGGGACCAACCCCAACCCGCATCTCTATCTCGGCCCGTCGCTGGATGCGGAACTGCCGGCCGGACCTTTCGACCCGGCTGGGCCGGAGGTGTCCCGCGACGTTCCGCTGATCATCGGAACCTGCCTGGACGACGGCGCCTTTGGACCCACCAACTACGACCTGGACGAGGCGGGCCTGCAGGCCTTCCTCGCGCGCATGGTCGGGCCCGCGGAGGCGAAGTCGGTGCTGGCGATGTACCGCGACGAGGACCCCGCGGCGATGCCCTTCACCCTGCAGGGCCGCATCGCCGCCGACTCGGGCCTGAGGCTGCTGGCGGCCCAGCAGGCGCAACGAAAGGCCGCTCAGGGCGGCGCGCCGGTCTGGACCTATCTCTGGTCGGCCGGCAGCCCGGCTTTCGGCGGGCGCTACGGGGCGGTGCACGCCGTCGATCTCGGACCGAGCTTCCACAATCCCCAGACCCCGGTGAACGGGGGGACGGCGGTGATGGTCCATCTGTCGGACCAGATCGCCGCGGCCTGGGTCGCGCTTGCCGCGAACGGCGACCCGAACAATCGGGCGATACCGCACTGGCCGGCGTTCGATGCGAGGACGCGGTCCACGCTGGTGTTCGATACGCGGACCCACGTCGAGGCCGATCCGCGGCGCGCGTTCCTGGACTACTGGGCCAAGAACGCGGCGACGTCGCGCTAAGGCGCGCGCCCAGCGGACAGGCGACCGCCTGCGCACAGCCCCGAGCGGTCAACGGAAGGCGTCGGACCGCGCGTCGTTTACGGCATAATTGTCGTACAATACATTTGACACAGTGCGACTTTCGTTGTGTCCTCGCTGCAAGGGCTCACCCATAAGGGCCGGTGACGAGGTAGGTGGAAACGCTTGAGAACCGGGGCGCCGGCCGTGCGCGGCCGGGCTTTTTCCTCCTGCGCGACGTCTCCGGCTGAGCTCGCGACAACAACCGCCCGACAGGGGCGAAGCAGGGGGAGTACGTCATGAGCTTCAACACGCGCGCCGATCGTCAGACGGCTGGGACCTATCGGGGCGTTGGGCTGAAACTGGCCCTCCTGGCCTCCGCGGGCGCGGCGCTGCTGTCCCATCCCGCCCTGGCCGCCGACGCGGCCGCCGCGAGCACGATCGACGAGGTCGTGGTCACCGGCTCGCGCATCGCCAACAACGGCTTCCAGCAGCCGACGCCCGTCACCGTCGTGGGGCAGGAGGACCTGCAGCGGGAGATGCCGCCCACCATCGCGGACTTCCTGAACGAGCTGCCATCGTTCGGCTATTCCTATTCGTCACGCAATCCCGGGGACGGCGTGGCGGGCGGCGGGGTCGAGTCGATCAACCTGCGCGACCTCGGCGTCAACCGGACCCTCGTGCTGCTCGACAACCGCCGGGTCGTGCCGTCCTCGCCGTCCGGCGGCGTCGATACGCTGACCCTGCCGAGCAGCCTGATCAAACGCGTCGAAATCGTCACCGGCGGCGCCTCGGCCGCCTGGGGCGCCGACGCCGTCGCCGGCGTGGTGAACTTCGTCCTGAACCACGACTACGAAGGCCTCGCCACCAACGTCCAGGCGGGCCTCTCGCAACAGGGCGACGACCAGCAGTACAGCGTCGACGTGACGTTCGGACGCAAGTTCCTGGACGGCCGGATTCGCGTGGTCGGCAACGCCAAGTATTCGGACTCGCCCGACGTCATCAAGAATCCGGACCGCACCTGGTGGCGCGACCGGGCCGCCGTCACCAACCCGGCCTATGCGCCGGGCAACGGCAAGCCGCAGCTGATCACCGTCGATTTCCCGGGCCAGGCGCTGGTCGCCCCCGGCGGCGTGATCACCTCCGGGCCCCTGCGCGGCATCCAGTTCGTGGGGCCCAACGGCACGCCCACGCCCTATAGCTTCGGCAACCCGTCCGGCCAGCTGCAGTTCGGCGGCGACGTCGACCTCAGCATCCCGCGGCAGTTCGATCTCGCCTCGCCGATCAAGTACGGCAACGCCTTCACCCACGTCGACTTCGACCTGACGCCCAACATCACCGCCTACGCCGAGCTCAGCGTGGATGCGTCGCGGTACGCCGACAGCGGATACTTCTACTACGAGCGTGTGGGGAACCTGACGATCCAGGCGGACAACGCCTACCTAGACCCCTCCGTCAAACAGGCCCTGCTCGCCGCCGGCCAGTCGTCGTTCGCCATGGGGCTTTCGTTCATAGCGGGGGACCCGCCGCATTCGATCAACGACCGGCAGGTGTGGCGCGGCGTGATCGGGCTGGACGGCAAGCTCGGCGACAATTGGAAGTGGGGCGCCTACTACCAGCACGGCGAGACCAAGGTCCAAACCCACACCTACAACAACCCGCAGCCGGCCCTCTTCCTGCAGGCCGTCGACGCGGTGCGCAGCCCCACGACCGGCGCGATCGTCTGCCGTTCGACCCTCACCAACCCGACCAACGGCTGCGTGCCGCTCGATGTGTTCGGCAACAACGTGTCGTCCGCCCAGGCCCGTCAGTACGTCCAGGGCTATGTCCCCTGGCAGGACACCCACGTGCAGCTCGACGTGGTCTCGGCCGACGCCTCCGGCAAGCTGTTCAGCCTGCCCGCCGGGGACGTCTCCGGGGCCTTCGGGGTGGACTACTACCGAGAGGAAGCCGACTCGACCAACGACCCCTTGTCCACCCAGAGGCTGTTCGCCTCGGGCAACTTCCAGCCCTTCTCCGGGTCGCGGAACGTCAAGGAGGCCTTCGTCGAGACCTCCGTGCCGGTGCTCAAGGACCTGCCGCTCGTGAAGGGACTGGAGCTCAACGCCGCCGGCCGCATCACCGACTACAGCACCAGCGGCAGCGTCGAGACCTGGAAGCTCGGTGCGACCTACGACATGACCGACGACCTGCGCTTCCGGATCACCAAGTCCAAGGACATCCGGGCGCCGACCCTCAACGACCTCTATTCGAAGGGCAACTCGGGCACCCAGAACGTCTTCGATCCGGTGCTGAACAAGACGGCCCAGGTGTTCTTCGTGAGTTCCGGCAACCCGAACCTGAAGCCCGAGGACGCCGACACGCTGACCGCCGGCATCGTCTACAAGCCGCACTACGTCAGCGGGCTGGAGCTGTCGCTCGACTACTACCGGATCG
>JAFEDM010000275.1 GCA_018241625.1 Pseudomonadota bacterium
CGTCCTTGGTGGTCTTGCGGCCCGCGAACTCCGGCCGGCTCGCGACGTCCGTGGTTTGGCTGATCTCGTTCTCGTGGCGCACCACCAGGTGGCCATCCTTGGTCACCTCCAGGTCCGGCTCGATGACGTCGGCGCCCTCGGCGATGGCCTGGCGGAAGGCCAGCAGGGTGGATTCCGGCCGCTCGCCGCTGGCGCCGCGGTGGGCGATGACCAGGGGCGTCTTCTTGAAGCCCATGCCGGGCGGCATGGCGAATGACGGCAGGGCCGAGGTGGCGGCCACGGCGGCGGCGGAGACCCCAAGGGTCCGGCGGGTGATGTCCATGAGCTCCCCTAGCGCGACCGTATGACAGTCCGTCAGGGCGCTGAGGAAGGCAACCGGCCTACTTCGCCGCCGCCTTCAGCCGTTCCAGCAGCAGGGGATGGATTTCCAGGTTGCCGGCGCAGATCGAGCCCTTGGTCAGCATGTCCTCGCCGCCGTCGGCGTCGGTGACCTTGCCGCCGGCCTCGCTGATCAGCAGGGTTCCGGCCGCGATGTCCCAGGGGCTGAGGTCGCGTTCCCAAAAGCCGTCGAAGCGGCCGGCCGCCACCCAGGCGAGATCCAGGGCCGCAGCGCCGAAGCGGCGCACCCCGGCCACCCGCTGGGTGATCTGGTGCAGCTCCTTCAGGAAAGTCGCGTGCTGGCCGTGGCCCAGGAACGGGATGCCGGTGGCCAGCACCGCCTCGTCCAGCCGCTGGCGGGCGGCGACGCGCAGGCGCTTGTCGTTGACGAAGCAGCCGCGGCCCTTCTCGGCCCAGAACATCTCGTTGGTGATCGGGTTGTAGGTGACGGCCGCGACCACCACACCCTCGCGCTCGAGCGCGATGTTGATCGCGAAGTGCGGGATGGCGTGCAGGAAGTTGGTGGTGCCGTCCAGCGGGTCGACGATCCAGGTGTGGGTCTTGTCGGTGCCCTCGATCAGCCCGCGCTCCTCGCCCAGGAAGCCATAGCCGGGGCGCGCCTTGGTCAGGGCCTCGAACAGGGTCTGCTCGGCCTTCAGGTCGGCGGCGGAGACGAAGTCGGCCGGCGCCTTCTTGGCCACCTGCAGCTCGTTGAGTTCGCCGAAGTCGCGGTTCAGGCCGCGCGCCGCCTTGCGGGCAGCATCGCTCATGACCTTCAGGAGGGCGGATTGGGTGATCACGGTGTGAAAGATCTCGGTCTTGCGGGCGTCTTTAGAGGGCGCGGAACCTAGTCTTCGGCCTGTGAGGAAGCAAGGAAGCGATAAAACCTCTCTGCGAGCGGCGAGGTTTCAGGGGCGCTCGCCCACGCCAAGCGCCATCTCGGCATTGAAGGCCTTCACCGCCGCGGCGGGTCCGTCGCCATAGCTCCACACGCCGGCCGAAACCGCCAGGAAGTCGGCGCCGGCGCGGGCCAGTTCGCGGGCGGTGGCCACCGTGATCCCGCC
>JAFEDM010000276.1 GCA_018241625.1 Pseudomonadota bacterium
AGCCCGCATGGCATCTGCCTGCTCTGGCGGCCGGAGCTGATCTGGACCCACGCCACCTCCGACATCATCATCGGACTGGCCTATTTCTCGATCCCGCTGGCGATCAGCGCCTTCCTCTACCGTCGGCCGGACGTGAAGTTCGGCTGGGTGCTGTGGATGTTCGTGGCCTTCATTCTCCTGTGCGGGGTCACCCACTTCATGTCGGTGCTGACGCTCTGGCGGCCGTACTACGCCATCGAGGGCGTGGTGAAGGCGGCGACGGCCGTGGCGTCGATCCTGACGGCGCTGGCGCTCTGGCCACTACTGCCGACGGCGATCGCCCTGCCCAACGCCGCCACCCTGCAGGCGCGGGTGGAGGAGCGGGACCAGGCGCTGACCGAACTGCGCGAGGCGATGGCGACCATGCTGCAGATGCAGGAGCATGAGATGCGCCAGAAGCTCCTGCTGGACGAGCTGAACCACCGGGTGAAGAACACCCTCGCCTCCGTCCAGTCGATCGCCGCCCAGAGCCTGCGCGGGGCCAACGACATCGGCGACTTCAAACATGCCTTCACCGAGCGGCTGATGGCGCTCAGCTCCACCCACGACCTCCTGGTCAAGCGCGAATGGGCCAGCGCGTCGCTGAAGGAGCTGACGGAGGCGACGCTTCGCCACTACGCCCTGCCCTTCGCCTACGCCGGGCCGGACCTGCGGCTGCAGTCCAACCTCGCCGTGACGCTGGGCATGGCGCTGCACGAGCTGGCCACCAACGCCGTGAAGCACGGCGCCTGGGCGTCCGGCGGCCGGGTCGATATCGAGGTGACGGCGGAGAGCCGCACCGTGCGGATCGTCTGGCGCGAGAGCGGCGGGCGCAAGGTCGCGCCGCCTAAGGCCACCGGCTTCGGCTCGCGCCTGCTGGAACAGGGCGTGGCCGGCGAGCTCGGCGGGACCGTCAACCTGGATTGGCGGCCGACCGGCCTCATCTGCACGATCGAGGCCCCGCTGAGCGAGAAGATCGAACTCGACGCGCCGGTGGCGGCCTAGGCGCTCTAGGCCAGCTTCTTCAGCTCGTCGGCCAGGTCCGTCCGCTCCCACGAGAAGCCGCCCTCGTTGTCGGGCTGGCGGCCGAAGTGGCCGTAGGCGGCGGTGCGGGCATAGATCGGGCGGTTCAGCTGCAGGTGCTCGCGGATCGCCCGCGGCGTCGCGCCGCCGACCATTTCCGGCAGGGCCAGCTCCAGCTTCGCCGGGTCGACCTCGCCGGTGTTGTGCAGGTCGACATAGAAGCTCAGCGGCTGGGCCACACCGATCGCATAGCTGATCTGGATGGTGCACTTCTTGGCCAGGCCCGAGGCGACCACGTTCTTGGCCAGGTAGCGGCAGAGATAGGCCGCCGAGCGGTCCACCTTGGTCGGGTCCTTGCCGGAGAAGGCGCCGCCGCCATGCGGGGCCGCGCCGCCGTAGGTGTCGACGATGATCTTGCGGCCGGTCAAGCCGGCGTCGCCGTCCGGCCCGCCGATCTCGAAGCGGCCGGTCGGGTTCACGTGCCACTTGGTCTTCTTGGTGATCAGGCCCGCCGGGAAGACGCCCTCCACATAGGGACGGATGACCTGCTCGATCCGCTTCGGCGTCGCCGAGTGCAGGCCGATGCGCTTCTTGTGCTGGGTCGAGACGACGATCTGCAGCACCTCGACCGGGCGGCCGTCCTCGTAGCGCAGGGTCACCTGGCTCTTGGCGTCAGGCTCCAGCACCGGGCATTCGCCCGAGTGGCGCACCTCGGCCAGCTTCTTCAGGATGTCGTGGCTGTACTGCAGGGTGGCCGGCATCAGGGCCGGGGTCTCGTCGCAGGCGTAGCCGAACATGATGCCCTGGTCGCCCGCGCCCTCGTCCTTCTTGTCGGTGGCGTCGACGCCCTGGGCGATGTGGGCCGACTGCGGGTGCAGGTGGCAGGCGTATTTGGCCTTGTGCCAGTGGAAGCCCTTCTGCTCGTAGCCGATGTCCTTGATCGCCTGGCGCACCTTGGGCTCCAGGCCCTTCACGATGTCCTTGGTCAGCGCCTTGTTGTCGTTCTTCGAGCCGCCCGGCTTGCCGGCGCGGACTTCGCCAGCCAGCACGATGCGATTGGTGGTGACCAGGGTCTCGCAGGCGACGCGCGCCTCGGGGTCGACGCTCAGGAAGGCGTCGACCACGGTGTCGGAAATCCGGTCGGCGACCTTGTCCGGATGGCCTTCGGACACGCTCTCGGACGTGAAGATGTAGCTGGAACGGCTCAAGGGGCTCGTGCTCCGGATAGTGGCGCGCGGCCGGAGAGGGCTCCCGCCGTCGCGCCCGAATGGGACGCAAAGCCTATAAAGATATCTTTATATGTTTCCAAGCGCGCTTTTGCGCGGTCTGGTTAAGGCTGCGGGCGACCTAGGGCTCCAGGGGATCGGGCTCTCCGGCCATGGCCCGGACCAGGTCGAGGATCTTGCGGCGCACCCGCGCGCGGTTGATGCGCGGGAAAAGCGAGGCCAGCTCGATGCCTTCCGGCGTCATCAGGAAGTCCTGCATCGCCTCGCGCGGCAGGTTCGCGCCGTGCGCGTCGCCGTCCCCACCCAGGCCTTCGTAGAAGTAGCTCACGTTGGTGTGCAGCGCGCGGGACATCTCCCACAGCTTTGACGCGCTCACCCGGTTGGCGGCGCGCTCGTACTTCTGGACCTGTTGAAAGGTCAGCCCGATGGATTCCGCCAGCCGTTCCTGGCTGATCCCCAGCTCCTTGCGGCGCATCCGGATACGGAGGCCAACGTGCCGGTCCACAGGGTTAGGGCCCAATTCGCCCTCGTCCGACTTGTCCATGAGCCTCCCATCACGACAGCGCCGGACAGATCGAGGCCAGACGTCGTCAAAAATCCATAATGCTACCAACAACTTGCGATCGCCGAACACGATAAGCTGCCGCGAGTAAGCCAGACAATAGGAGCAGAACGCCGCACCCCAGGTCGCCGACACGGGAAAACCATGTGTTTTCAACGACCGGCGGCAGGGGTGCGTCAATTACCCCCAGGGCCCCCAGGCCAAGCTCTGCGCGCGATCGTCCGTACGCGTCGATAATCGCCGACACGCCCGTGGGCGTGGCGCGCACGATCGGCAGGCCCTCTTCGATGGCGCGGTAGCTGGCGATGTTCAGGTGCTGCAAGGGGCCGGACCCGGCGCCGAACCAGGCGTCGTTGGAGGGGTTAAGGATCCAGGCCGGCCGCTGGCCCGCGCGCCGGGCGCCGTCGCGGGTGACACCCGGGAACAGGGCTTCGTAGCAGATCAGCACCTGCACCGGCGGCAGGCCATAGGGGGCGATCGGCGCGGAGCGCGGCCCGGCCGTGAAGTCGTCCTCCATATGCACCAGGCTGCGGAAGCCCACCTTCGCGGCCAGGTCCGCGGCCGGCATATATTCGCCGAACGGCACCAGGTGGTGCTTGTCGTAGACGGCGGTGACCCGCAGAGCGTCGGGCTCGCGGCGGAACGCCATGAGGCTGTTGAAATAGAGCGTCTTGCCGCCCGACCCCGCCTGGGCGCGGTTGACGCCCATCAGCAGGGTCTGCCCGGGGCGCAGCAGGTCGCGCAGGGCCGGGGCATAGGGGCTGCCGGGCGCGATGAAATCGTCGATCACCACCGGCAGCGCGCCTTCGGGCCAGATGACGATGTCCGGCGTAGCTTTCGCCGGACGCACGGTGAGCCGGGCGTAGGTGTCGAACACCAGGCCGAGGTTCTCCGGCTTCCACTTGTCCTTCTGGTCGATGTTGGCCTGGACGATGCGGATGACCGGCGCACCCGGGTTCGGCTTGACCGCATGGTCCAGACGCCAGGCGCCGAAGCCCCAGAGGGCGGCCAGCGCGACGGCCGCCGCCGCCAGGGTGGCCGCCTTGGTCCTGGCCTTCAGGTTCCAGGCCAGCGCCGCCGGCGCGGCGCAGATCGCCACCGTGATCCAGGTCAGGCCGTAGGCCCCGACCACCGAGGCCAGTTGCGAAGGCGCGGAGCCCGCGGCCCAGGTTTCGCCGGGCATATCCCAGGGAAAACCGGTGGCGACATGGCCGCGCAGCCATTCGAAGGCCGTCAAGGCGCCGGCGAACACCAGGGCCCGCGCCGGTCCGCGCGTCCGCGCCAATCGGTACAGCCAGGCGGCGCCCGCCCAGAACAGCGCCAAGCCGCCGGCCATCAGGATCAGGGCGAAGGGCGCCATCCAGCCCTGCTCGCGCGCGTCGACCTGGAAGGGCTCGGTGATCCACCAGACGCCGACCGCGAAATAGCCGACGCCGCCCAGCCAGCCGCGGAAGAAGGCCGCGCGCAGGGGACGCGGCTCGTCGGCGTCCAGCACCGCCAGCAGGAGGGCGTAGCCCAGCAGGCCGGGCAGCAGGCCGAACGGCGGATGGGCCAGGCCCGCGGCCGCCCCGGCGACCAGCGCCGCCGCTCGACCCCACCATCCGCGCGTCCAGGCCACTGGCTGGGTCAGCCTTCGTCGTCCGGAGCGGGCTTCGGCCCGACGCGGCGCACCCGCACCTTCTTCACCCGCCGGGGATCGGCCGAGATCACCTCGAGGGTGAAGCCGCCCGGGTGGTCCATCACCTCGCGCCGCTGCGGCACGCGCCCCGCCAGGGAATTCACCAGGCCGGCCACCGTGTCGATCTCCTCGTCGAGGTCCGGCGGCGCGAGGTCGACGCCGTCGCCGATGGATTCTTCCAGGTCCTCCAGCGGCGTCCGGCCATCGACGACCCAGGTCTCGCCGTCGCGCAGGATCGGGGCCGGTCCGTCCTCGGCCACGTCGTCGTGCTCGTCGGAAATGTCGCCCACCAGGCTTTCCAGCAGGTCTTCCAGGGTGACCAGGCCGTCGGTGCCGCCGAACTCGTCGATCACCAGGGCCATATGGATCTGGCGCGCGCGCATCTGGCCCAGCAGTTCCGAGGCGCGCATGGAGGCCGGGACGTAGAGGATCTCGCGCATCAGGTTGTGGCGGCCCGACAGCACCTGATCGGTGGGCTTGGGGCGGCGCACCTTGCGGGCCAGCAGCTTGAAGACGTCCTTCACGTGGACCACGCCCACCGGCTCGTCGAGGGTCTCCTTGTAGACCGGCATGCGGCTGTGCTCGGCGTCGATGAACCGCTCCACCAGCTCCGAAAAGCTGCAGCTCTTGTCCACGGCCACGATGTCGGCGCGCGGCCGCATCACGTCGCCCACGCCCAGGTCCTGGAAGGCGCGCGCCTGGCTGACCAGCTCGCCGGTGGCGGCGATCACCGCCGGCGGCGGGGGATTGTCCTCGGGCTCCGGCTTGCCGCGGAAACGGTCGAACAGCGAGAGCATCCCCCGGCGATGGTGGACGCTCGAGCCACTAGGTCGGTCGGGGTCGGCCATGTCTCTCCTAATTCGACCGGGTCGCGTAGGGATCGGGTATCCCCAGCCCGGCCAGCACGGCCCGCTCCAGGCTTTCCATGCCCTCCGCCTGGTCGTCCATCTCGTGATCGTACCCCAGAAGGTGGAAGACGCCATGCGCCACCAGATGCTGCAGGTGGTGGGCGAGCGGCTTGCCCTGTTCGGCGGCTTCGCGGGCGCAGACGCCATAGGCCAGGGCGACGTCGCCCAGGAACCGCTCCGGATTCTGCGGCGCCGGAAAACTCAGCACATTGGTCGGCTTGTCCTGGTGGCGGAAGCGGCCGTTCAGCTCGCGCACGCTGTCGTCGTCGGTGAGCAGCAGGGCCACGCCTTCGTCGGTCGCGCCTTCGGAATCCAGCGTCGCCTGGGCGGCGGCCAGCACCAGGGCTTCGGCCTCGGGCAGCGCCGTCGTCCAGGCCGCGTCCTCGACTTCGATGTCGATCATCGTCGGCCTCTCAGGGCGCCCGTCCGGCGGACTTGGCCGCGTCGGCGTCATAGGCCTTGACGATGCGCTCCACCAGCGGGTGGCGGACCACGTCCTCCGACGAGAACCGCACTACCCCAATCCCCTTAACGCCTTCCAGGATCGAGACGGCATGCGCCAGGCCGGAGTCGCGCGTGTTGACCAGGTCGATCTGGGTGGGGTCGCCGGTGACCACCATCCGCGCGCCCTCGCCCAGGCGGGTCAGCACCATCTTCATCTGCAGGCGGGTGGCGTTCTGCGCCTCGTCGACGATGACGAAGGCATGGGCCAGGGTGCGGCCGCGCAGGAAGGCGATCGGCGCGACCTCGATCTCGCCCTTCTCGCGGCGGCGGCGGAACTGCTCGGCGCCCAGGATCTCGGTCAGCGCCTCCCAGACCGGCGCCATGTAGGGGTCGACCTTTTCGGTGAGGTCGCCCGGCAGGAACCCCAGGCGCTCGCCCGCCTCGACGGCCGGGCGCGAGACGATCAGCCGATCCACCTCGCCACGCAGCAACAGGCCCGCGCCGTGCGCCACCGCCAGGAAGGTCTTGCCGGTGCCGGCCGGTCCCAGGCCGAAGGTCAGCTCACAGCTGCCCAGCGCCTGCAGATACTTGGCCTGGGTCGCGGTCTTCGGAGCCACCTGGCCGCGCCGGCCGACCGGCAAGGCGCCGGCCCCGACACCGCCGGAGCGGGCGTTGCCGATGGCGACGCGGACGTCGGCTTCGCTGATCTCCAGGCCCTGGTCGGCGCGCTGAGCGATCGCCTGCACGGCCTTCTTGGCCGCCGCGCGACCCTTGGAGTCGCCGGTCAGCGAGACGCCGCCGCCGGGAGTCTCGACGAGCACGTCGAAGGCGTCCTCGATCAAGGCGGCGTGGCGCGAGTTGGCGCCGGCCACCGCGCGCGAGGCGGCGTCGGAAAGGGTGATGAATTCGGGGGCTCGGCTCACGCCGGTTGCAACTCCTCAGCCAGCACGCCGCCCCCAAGAGTTCCACCGAGAGACATGCGGGCGGCGTTTTCGATCTTCACCGGAACGATCTGGCCGATCAGGCGATCCGGCGCCGTGGCGTGGACCGCCTGCAGATAGGGGCTGCGGCCGATCAGCTGGCCGGGATGGCGGCCGGGCCGCTCGAACAGCACCGGCAGGGTCCGGCCGACCTGGGCGGCGTTGAAGGCTCGGGCCTGCTCGTCCAGCAAGGCGTTGAGGCGCGCCAGCCGTTCGTCCTTCACCTCCTCCGCCACCTGGCCCGGCATGGCCGAGGCCGGCGTGCCGGGGCGGCGTGAATATTTGAAGCTGAAGGCCGCGGCGTGGTTCACCTCGCGCACCAGGGCCAGCGTCGCTTCGAAGTCGCTGTCGCGCTCGCCCGGGAACCCCACGATGAAGTCGCCGGAAATAGCGATGTCGGGCCGGGCGGCGCGGATCTTCTCGATCAGCTTCAGATAGCTGTCGGCCGTGTGCGACCGGTTCATGGCCTTCAGGATCTTGTCGCTGCCCGACTGCACCGGCAGGTGCAGATAGGGCATCAACTCCGGGACCTCCGCGTGGGCGGCGATCAGGTCCTCGTCCATGTCGCGCGGGTGGCTGGTCGTGTAGCGGATGCGGTCCAGGCCGGGGATCGCCGCCAGCCGCCGCACCAGCGCCGCCAGTCCGCCCGCGTAGGCGTTGACGTTCTGGCCCAGCAGGGTGACCTCGCGCACCCCCTGCGCGGCCAGATCGCGGGCCTCGGCCTCGATGGTCGCCGGATCGCGCGACCATTCCGGCCCGCGCGTATAGGGCACCACGCAGAAGGTGCAGAACTTGTCGCAGCCCTCCTGGACGGTGAGGAAGGCGGTGACGCCGTTGGCCTTGCGGCCCGCCGGGGCGAGGGCGTCGAACTTGTCCTCCGGCGCGAAGTCCGCCGACAGCCGCTCGCCGCGCGCGCGGTGGGACCGGGCGATCAGTTCCGGCAGCTGGTGATAGGCCTGCGGCCCCACGACCAGGTCCACCGCCGGCTGACGGCGCATGATCTCCTCGCCCTCGGCCTGGGCGACGCAGCCGGCGACGGCGATGGTCATGCGCGCGCCGCCCTCGGCCAGGCGCTCGTCGCGCATCTCCTTCAGCTTGCCGAGCTCGGAATAGACCTTCTCGGTGGCCTTCTCGCGGATGTGGCAGGTGTTCAGCACCACCAGGTCCGCGCCGTCCGGCGTGTCGGCCGCCACATAGCCCAGCGGCGACAGCACATCGGCCATCCGCTCGCTGTCATAGACGTTCATCTGACAGCCGTAGGTCTTGATGAAGAGGCGCTTAGGGGCGGACATCGCCGGGGTTATGGGGTTCGAGGGCTGGCGGCGCAACTCCCTCCCCTAATGGGGAGGGTGGCGCGCGAACGCGAGACGGGTGGGGAAGTGCGGGCCGAAGCGCCGAGGTCGGGGATGATCTAGGCTTCCCCTCGCTGGCCGTTTCACGGCCTGTCCCTCCCCATTAAGGGAGGGATTCACTCCTCGATCGGCATCCCATAGAGTTCCAGCCGGTGATCCACCAGCTTGTAGCCGAGCTTGCGGGCGATGGCCTCCTGCAGGGCCTCGATCTCGGCGTCGACGAACTCCACCACCTTACCGGTCTTCATGTCGATCAGGTGATCATGGTGCTGGTCGGGGTGCTCCTCGTAGCGAGAGCGGCCGTCGCGGAAGTCGTGGCGGGTGATGATCCCCGCCTCGTCGAACAGGCGCACGGTCCGATAGACGGTGGCGATGGAGATGTGCGGATCGACGGCGTGGGCGCGTCGGTGCAGCTCTTCCACGTCGGGATGGTCGTGCGCCTCGGACAGCACGCGGGCGATCACCCGGCGCTGCTCGGTCATGCGCATGCCCTTCTCGATGCAGAGCTTCTCGATGCGGTCCGACACGCGGGCCTCTCCCACTTCTCCAGCCTGAATAGGTCTACTGGGGCGCGGCGTTAAGGTCGAGACGCATCACCAGGGCGTCCACAAACCCGACCGGCCGGCGGTCGTAGTAGGCCTTGCGCAGGCCCGCGCGGCGGAAGCCCAGCCCCTCGTAGAGGGCGATGGCCGGATCGTTGTCGACGGCCACCTCCAGGAAGCATTCGCTCGCGCCGAGGTCGCGGGCGGCCGGCAGGGCCGCGGCGATCAGCGCCTTGGCGACGCCGCGACGGCGGGCGTCGTGGGCGACGCCGATGGTCAGCACCTCCATTTCCCCGGCCGCGACGCGGCAGAGGATCACGCCCAGCGGCGCACCGTCCCGGTCGCTGCTGGCCAGGAAGCCGTAGATGCCCGCGCCGTCCAGCAGGTCCTCGAACTCGTCCCAACGCCAGGACGCCGGGAAGGCCTCGGCGTGGACGGCGGCCATGGCCTCGCACTGGGCGGCCGTGCAGCGGATCAAGTTCATGCCGGCAGCGCGCTCGCCGGCAGCTTGGCGTCGGGCGCGCGCAGGTAGAGCGGCTTCAGCGGCCCGGGCGCGCGGGCCTGGGCCAGGCGGGCGACGTCCCGCGCGTCGGCGCCTTCAGTCTCGATCACCGCCGCGGACGGCGCGAAGTCCGACAGCAACGGGGCGCCGGACCCCACCAGGGTGAAGGGCCGGCCCTGGCTGAGCTCGGCGATCCGCGCGGCGGCGACCTCGGCGGTCACGGCGTCCGGGGCCATCAGGGCGCGGCCGTCTTCGAAGGCCTGCAGGTAGAGCTGGCCGCGGCGCGCGTCGATCGCCGGGAAGACCAGGCCGCCCTTGCCTGCAGACGGCGCCTGCTGCGCCAGCGCCTCCAGCGTCCCGATCCCCACCGAAGGCCTGTCCAGCGCCAGCGCCAGGCCCTTGGCGAACGCCACGCCGACCCGCAGGCCGGTGAAGGAGCCCGGGCCGACGGTGGTGGCGATACGGTCGAGGGCGTCGAAGCCGACCCCGGCCTCGGCCACCACGTCGCGCGCCATGGGCGCGAGCCGTTCCTGATGGCCCCGCGCCATCACCTCGCGCGCCGACGCCAGCACGCGCTCACCGTCGAGCACGGCGACCGAGCAGGCGTTGAGGCAGGTATCCAGGCCGAGGACGATCATCCGCCCTGGGGCTTACAGCGTTTGCTCCACCGCCGTCACTTCCGGGACGTAGTGCTTGAGCATGTTCTCCACGCCCGCCTTCAGGGTCGCGGAGGACGACGGGCAACCGGAGCAGGCGCCGCGCATGTTCAGGTAGACCACGCCGGTGTTCACGTCGAAGCGGTTGAACAGGATGTCGCCGCCGTCCTGCGCCACGGCCGGGCGGATGCGGGTGTCCAGCAGATCCTTGATCTCGGCCACGATCTGGGCGGTCTCGCCCTCGTAGACGGCGTCGTCGTGACCGCCCGCCTCCGCCTCGCCCGCGAACAGCGGCAGGCCGGAGGTGAAATGGTCCATGATCGCCGCCAGGATCGGCGCCTTCAGGTGGCTCCACTCTTGGCCGGCGGTCTTGCCGACCGTCAGGAAGTCGGGGCCGAAGAACACCCGGTCGACGCCCTCGATGGCGAACAGCTCGACCGCCAGCGGCGAGGCGGCGCCCGCCTCGGCGTCCCGGAAGTCGCGCGTCCCCTGCGCCATGACCTCGCGGCCGGGCAGGAACTTCAGGACCTCGGGGTTCGGCGTGGGTTCGGTCTGGATGAACATGAGCCAGATGTGGCGCCGCGGGTGCGGGCGCGCAACTCCCACGGTGTCACGCCAGATCCGCGATCTCTTCGTCGGTCAGGTCGCCGGGCACCAGGGTCACCGGGACCTTGCGGCCGCCCCAGACCACGCCCTCCTTGGCGAGCGAGGCCACCAGCGGCCCCGGTCCGCGCCCACCGACGGCGGCGGCCAGCACCAGGATCTTGATGTCGGGGTCCTCCGCGATGGTTTCACGCAGGCCCGTGCGGACATTGTCGGCGTTCCGGATCAGGAACTCCGGCGGCAGGCCGGTCTCGGCCAGCACCAGTTCGGCCGATTTTCGCAAGGACGCCTCGGCTTCCTCGCGCGCCTGGCGCTCCAGCTCCTCGCGCACGCCGGACCAGTGCTCGAAGAACTCCGGCTCGATCACCCGCAGCAAGGCGACGTGGCCGCCGGTGGAGCGCGCCCGGCGGCAGGCGAAGCGCAGCGCCGCCTGGAATTCCGGCGTGTCGTCGGCGACGACGAGGAACTTGCGTTTGGAGGCGGCGCCCATCGCGCGGACGGTGCGCCGCCATCGGCCCTTTTGTCTAGTCGGATGGTAGGCTTAGCCCGCCCAGTAGCCGACGATGCGCTTCACGTCGGCGAGGACCGGGGCGGCGACCGCGCGGGCGCGCTCGGCGCCGGCGCCCAGGATGCGGTCGATCTCCGCCGGGTCGGCCAGCAGGCGGCGCATCTCGCCGCCGATCGGCCCCATCACCGAGACGGCGAGATCGGCGAGCTTGGGCTTGAAGGCCCCGAAGCCCTGGCCCGCATATTCGTCCAGCACCTCCTGCGAGGTCTTGCCCGCCAACGCGGCGTAGACGCCCACCAGGTTCTGCGCCTCGGGCCGCCCGGCCAGGTCGTCGACCTTCTCCGGCAGGACGTCGGCGTCGGTGCGCGCCTTCCTGACCTTCTGGGCGATCGCGTCGGCGTCGTCGGTCAGGTTGATGCGTGAAGCGTCCGAGGGATCGGACTTGCTCATCTTCACCGACCCGTCGCGCAGGCTCATGATCCGCGCGCCCGGCCCCTGGGTCAGGGCCTCCGGCAGGGGGAAGAAGCCCGGCGCCTCAAAGTCGTGGTTGAACTTCTGGGCGATGTCGCGGGTCAGCTCCAGGTGCTGGCGCTGGTCCTCGCCCACCGGCACGTGGGTCGCCCTGTAGACCAGGATGTCGGCGGCCTGCAGCACCGGATAGGTGTAGAGGCCCACGCTGGAGCGCTCCTTGTGCTTGCCGGCCTTGTCCTTGAACTGGGTCATCCGGTCGAGCCAGCCGAGGCGCGCGACGCAGTTGAAGACCCAGGCCAGTTCGGCGTGCTCCGGCACCGCCGACTGGGCGAAGATGGTGGCCACCTTGGGGTCGAGGCCGGTCGCCAGATAGGCGGCGGTGATCTCGCGGACGTTGGACTTCAGCTTCTTCGGGTCGACCCATTCGGTGAGCGCGTGCAGGTCGGCGACGAAGATGAAGGTCTGGGTCTCGTGCTGCAGGCGGGCGAACTTCACCAGGGCGCCCAGGTAGTTGCCCAGATGCAGGTCGCCGGTCGGCTGGACGCCGGAAAGCACGCGTTTCGGGCCCGCGTAGGGGGCCGGGGCTTGGTCGGTCATGGGATCAGGCTTCTTGAAGGATTGGCATGCGGGCGCAAGGCCCGAGTGAACAGGTCAGCAGCGGATTAGAGCCGCCATCGCCAGGTGTTGCGCGCCAGGAAAGCCATGGCCGGCCAGATACCGTCCCGCGCTCCCGTGGGCAAGCCTCAGGCCTTCCTGCGCCGAAGGAGCATGCGCATCTGGGCCAGGGTCAGGCCGCCCGACGCCAGCAGCAGGAACGGATAGAGCGCCGCGATCACCGCCGCGCTCCCCACCACCGCGAACTCCTTGGCGCCCAGGCCCATCACATGCAGGCCATGCAGCGGCGCTTCGATCTGCGCCCGGAAGTGCGAGGCCAGCCACGCCAGCACGCCCAGCGCCAGGCTGGCGACCGCCATCCGCAGCAGGCGCGAGGTGGCCAGGGCGCTCGGCCGCCACAAATTGCGGCGCATCAGGGCGGCGATCATCAGGATCACGCCCAGCCAGGAGGCCAGGCTGGTGGCCGCCGCGATGCCGGGCACGCCGAACACCCGGAAGAGGGCCAGGCCCGCGGCGATGTTCACCGCGATCTGGATCAGGGCGTAACGCATCGGCGTCCTGGTGTCCTGGTTGGCGAAGAACACCCGGGTGGTGAGCTGGTTGACCACGAAGGCCGGCACGCCCCAGCCGTAGTTCAGCAGGGCGAGCGCCGTCTGTTGCGCGTCGTAGTGGGTGAAGGCGCCGCGGGTGTAGAGCCCGTCGACCAGGAAATAGGGCATGGCCACCAGGGCCGCGGCCGCCGGGAACCCGATGGCCGAGGAGAACAGCACCGCCTCGTCGATCGCCGCCTGGCCTTCCCGGTGATTGCCGCCGTGGATCGCCCGCGACAGGCGTGGCAGCAGGGCCACGCCCATCGCCGTGCCGACTACCACAGGCAGCAGGTAGAGCCGGTCGCAGACCGACAGCCAGGAGCGTCCGCCCTGCACGCCGGACACCAGGATCGAGGAGATGAAGATGTTCAGCTGCACGGCGCTGGCGGCGATGGTGCCGGGCACGGCCAGCTTGATCAGCGCCTTGATCTCCGGGCTCAGCCGCGGGCGCACGAAGTTCACCTCCGCGCCCGACTTGCGCACGCCCCACCACAGCAGGGCCGCCTGGCTGATCCCGGCGGCGATCACGCCCCAGGAAGCGTAGAAGGCCGCGGTCTTCGGGGAATGGGCCGGCCAGACCGCGAACAGGGTCCAGAGGTTGAGCAGGATCGGCGCGGCGGCCGACAGGATGAAGCGGTTGCGCCCGTTCAGCACGCCCGACAGGTGGGCGTAGATCGCCATGCACGGCAGGTAGGGCATCATGATCTGCGCCAGCCGGACGGCCAGGTCGTGCTTGGGCCCCTCGAAGCCCGGCGCGATCACGTACATCAGCCAGGGCATGGAGAGTTCGGCTACGATGGTGATGGCCAGCGTCGCCACCGCCAGCACCGCCATGGCGTCGGCCGCCAGCCGGTCGGCGATCTCCTCGCCGTCGGAGGCCAGCGACTTGGAATAGGCGGGCACGAAGGCCGCGGCGAAGGCGCCCTCGGCGAACACCCGGCGGAACAGGTTCGGGAACGAGAACGCCATGTTGTAGGCGTCCGCGGCGATGAAGGTGCTGGCGCCGAGGTAGTAGGCAAGCACCAGGTCCCGGGCGAAGCCCAGGAACCGGCTGATCATCGTGAAGACGGTATAGATCAGCGACGAGCGGATCAGGCCCGACGACTTTCCCGAGGGATTCTGGCCCGAGGGATTCTGGGCGGCAGGCGCGGCGGGATCAGCGGTTCGACTCACGCCGCGCAACCTAGCCTGGGCGCCGCCGGAACGCGCGGCGCAAATTGGCCCAACCTATTTCAGGACCTTGATCTTGATGTTCTCGAACCAGACCGGGTTGCCGTGCATCTGCAGGGCGATGGCCCCGCTCTTGCCGGTGGCGAACTGCGGCCAGCGCTTGAACTTTGTCGCCTGGACCCGGTCCTTGAAGGCCTGGGAATTGAGGTCGTATTCGACCACCTTCACCCCGTTCAGCCAGTGCTGCACCTTGCCGTGGTCGACCACGATGCGCCCGTGGTTCCACTCGCCCACCGGCTTGGTCATGTCCTTCGACGGGGCGAAGAGGTAGTAGGCGGCGCCCGCCTGCTCCAGCGGCTGCTCGCCGTGGGCGTTGTCGAGGATCTGGTACTCCGGCCCGCTCTCGTAGGTTTCCTCGCCCACCGGGATCACGTGGTACATCACCCCGGAATTGCCGAGCGGGCTGATCTTCCAGTCGAAGGTCAGGTCGAAGTTCTCGAAATTTTCCTTGGTGATGATGTCGTGCGAGACGCCCTTCGTCGGGCCGAGCACCCCGTCCTTCACCGTCCAGCCGGCGTCCGGCTTGTCGGCCTTGAAGCCGGTCCAGCCGTTCAGCGTCTTGCCGTCAAACAGCAGCTTCCAGCCGCCGGCCTTTTCTGCGGGAGTCAGGGTGTTCGGGGCGCCTTGCGCAAACGCAGCGGAGGCCAGCAGGGCGAGGCCCAGGCCGAGGACAACGGGTTTCATACTCACTCCTACAGGCCGAGCTTCTTGAGTTGGTCTTCGAGGTGCGCCTTCACCTCATCCGACGGGCCGGGATCGCGCTCACGCGGCACATTGCCGATGAAGCCCACATCCTTGAAGCCCGCGTCGGTCGTGTAGTAGGCGCCGATGGTCAGGCGGCGGAACCGCTTCCAGAAGGCGTGAACGGTCTTGTCCTGCGACGTCCGGATCGCCTCCAGCGCCGCGGTCCGGGCGGCGGGCGCGGCCTTCAGCACCTTCACGCTGAGCTGGTTCAGGCCGTTCATGATCAGCGGCCGGTCCTTCAGCTGGTCGGGGTAGGGCGCGCTCACCCACTCGTTGATGAAGTCGGGCACGCCCAGGGTGCTCGCCGCCGGCGCCGTGGCGCTGGCCGGCAGGATGAAGTCGGCCAGGATCGCCGCGGTGGTCAGCTGGTCGCGGGTCATGATCCGCGTCCAGGGCGCCTTTTCCGGCTTCACCAGCTTGGGGTCGGTGCCGTAGCCGCGGGTGACCACCTCGCCGCCGGTCTTCGGGCCATAGACCACCACGCCCGCGCCGACCGCGGTCGCGGCGCCCACCACGCCGACCCAGGCCAGCGCCGTGCGCCGGTCGATCTTCGGCTCGTAGTGTTCGACCTCGGGCGTCTTCTGTTCGTCGCTCATCAGATCGCCCCCTGCTTGGCGAGGTTCGCCAGGTTGTCGGCCGAGCGCCAGGCCAGCGCGATGATGGTCAGCGTCGGGTTCTTGTCGGGGCTGGAGACCAGGGTCGCGCCGTCCATGATGAACAGGTTCGAGACCGCCCAGGTCTGGCCGTACTGGTTGACCACCGAGTCGGTGTCGTTGTGGCCCATGCGCGCGGTGCCGACCTCGTGGATCATCTCGCCGCCCTTGGAGATGGCCTTCTTGCCGTCGCGCTCGACCTTGCCGATCGGCTTGCCGCCCAGCTTGTCGATCACCTCCAGGAAGGTGGTGACCATGTGGGCCGCCTGGCGGGTCTCGCTCTCGCCCCACTTCCAGTGGAAGCGCAGCACGGGGATGCCCCACTTGTCGCGGGTGGTCGGGTCCAGCTCGCAATAGCAGTCGTCGTTGGGGATCATCTCCCCGCGGCCGTTGAAGCTGATCGTCGAGCCGTAGCGCTGGCGCAGCTTGCCGCGCAGGTCGTCGCCCACGCTGTTGTCGTCGTCGAACAGCAGGCCACCCATGCCCATGGACGGCATCTGCCGGCCGCCGCCGATCTCGATGTGGTAGCCGCGCGGGAAGCCCAGCTCCTTGTGCTTGTCGTAGCCCCACCAGGGCACATAG
>JAFEDM010000277.1 GCA_018241625.1 Pseudomonadota bacterium
GGCGCGCCGTCGCCGGGCGCGTCACTCGCGCTGATGCTGGCCTATCTCGGTCTGCCCTGGATGCGCGCCGCGCCGGCCTTTGGGGTCGTCATCGGAGCCGTGGTGCTGGTTCCTTCGCTGGCGGCGCTGGCTCTCCGTGGCGGGCCCAGCAGCACGCGTTCGGAACAGACCGCAACGGCCCTGGTCGTCTTCTCCCTGGTCACCGCGGTCATGGCGGGGCTGGCGCGCACCGCCGACATGACGCCGGCCCTGATGCCGCTGCGCTATGCGGTGTTCCTGATCCCGCTGCATGTCGGCCTCTGGGTGCTGGCCCTGCCCTATTTGCGAAGGGCCTGGACGGCGCGGCCGGGCCTGGCGAACCTCTCGACGATTGGTCTGGCGGTCGCGCTGCTGGGCCATCAGGCGATCATGGCGGTTTTTGCGGTGCGCACGGCGGATGCGAACCTGCGGGTGATCGCCGATTTCCGCGAAGGACGCCGCACGCCGATCATGACGGCGACCATCCATCCGGACCTGGCCAAGGCGCAGGCGATCAGCGACGACCTGAAGCGTCGCGGCCTCTACCAGACCGAGCTGCGCCGCGATCCGCCATCCTAACGGATCGGGTATTTCGGCTTCATCGCCTGGTCCATCACCGGCGCGCCGGCCAGCTCGTGGCTCGGCAGGGCCGGCGCTGGGCATCCCTTGGCCTCGCCAAGCCCCTTCAGATAGGCCCTGCGCACAGCGCCAGAGAGGATCGCCGCCTGGACGTACTTGTCGTGCCGCTCGGCGCCCGACAGCTTGCGGATCCAGCCGCGGAAGGGGATCACGTCGCTGGCCGCGCCGGAAGCCAGGGTGAGCGCGGTGGTCTTGCCCTTGGCCATCATGCCGTCGTCGCCGCCGACGGCGACCACGTCCAGGTCCTCGCCCAGGGCGTCGTTCAGGCTGTTCAGCCGCGCGATGAGGTCGGGGCAGCGCCCATTGCCGGGCCACTCGTACGGATCGGCCATGGCCCTCAGCAGCACGTCGGGGATCTTGGTGCGCATGACGTTGATGTCGCGCAGCGGCGACTCGGCCACGCCCTTGACCCCGGCGTGGTCCGCCTCCGCAGTGGTCTGGATCTTGTCGGACCCGTTGTCGGGCGCGGTCACGCAGCCGCCCAGGCCACAGAGGGCCAAGGCCGTGGCGCTCAGGCAAAGGGCGGTTGTCGGTCGCATTCCGGGCCACCTTAACCGCTGCATTCCGGCGACTTCTAGGCGGAGAGGGCGCTGCGGCGGGAAAGCGCGCTTGCGCAAACGCTTTGGCCCTCCGTCCAAGACGGGGCCGGAATGGCGCGCCGGAAGGCCGTCGTAGCCCGCCGCAGCGGCCCTAATCTAGTAGGCTGCGGCCCGCGTCGACAGGGCAGTCCTATCCGGGCGTCGCGATCCGTCGTCGGGCGCGCAGCGCGGCGCCCGCCAGGCCGAAGCCGCTCAGCAGGAGGGCCCAGGTCGCGGGCTCGGGCACGCCGCCGCCGTCGGCAGGGTCGGGCAGGGGCGGGACGCCGCCTTGAACCGTGTAGCCCCCGTTTCCGTCAGGCGTGAAGGTGACCGGCACATTGTTCGGAAAACCGCCACCGGCGCTGAGCTCGTAGATCGCCTGTGGGCCGTTGACGATGAAGTTGGCGCCCAGGAAGTTGGTGGCCCCGGGGTCCGATGCGCCTTCTCCAGTCGTGATGCCCGCGATCACCGTGCCCGTCGGCCCCGTCGGGTCGTCGTAGGCAAAGACGATGCGACCGTCGGAATAGATCTGAGCCTGGGCGATGTGGGTGACATCGGAGCCGTACTGGGCGCCGGTCCAGGTGACCATGATCCGGTCGGCGGTCTCGCTGAGGGACGTGTCGCTCACCCAGTCGAACCATTCCGGGGCGATGCGCGCCTGCTCGTTGAGAAAGCCACCGATGTTGGGCCGCCAGGTGTCCGCGCTCAGGTCGAGGCCGTCGATGCCGGCGAGGTTGGTCAGGGTCAGGTAACCGTTGGTCGAAACGTTCAGAGTCGAGTAGCTCTGGCCGAACAGGCTGACGGCGAAGGGCAGGTTGACGACCTGCGCCCCACCGTCGTCGCCGCCCACCAGACCGCCGCCGAGGTTGTTGTCGAAGCCCGCGGTGGCGCCCGCCCGCGCCGCGCCGCTCACCGCCAGGGCCGCACCCACCGCAGCCAGCTGCAATCCGATCCGGTCGATCATCTTCACCCCGATACGCATACTGTCGAAGCGCGCCTTGGAAGCGCGGATGCATCTACCGGCGCTTGGTTCAGGGCGTCGATGCGCCGGGGTCCCGATTGCGTTGAGCCAGCGTCTCAAGCTGGCGCTCAGGCAATCAATCCAGGTCGGAGACCCAGTCGCCGAAGGCGCGGGCGGCGGCGTGATCCAGCGCGGGAACGATCGGCGTGGCCCGGGCCGCGGCGGCCCGCGCCGAACCCGGGGTGAGACCGAACTCGCGCTTGAAGGCCTTCGCCAGGTGCGCCTTGTCCGCGAAGCCGGTGCGCTCCGCCAGATCGGCCAGCGAAAGGTTGTCGCCTGGCGTCTCCAGATGGGCGCGCACTCGCCGCAGGCGGAGCTGCAGGAGATAGCGCCGCACCCCACCGCGACCCTCCAGCGCGCGATACAGGCTGGAGCGCGAAACGCCGAGCTCGGCGCAAAGTCGGGCGGCGTCGAGGGGCTCGGCCAGCCGGCTCTCCATCAGGGCGCGGGCCCGGCTAGCGAGGGCTTCGTCCTGCGCGCGCGCCGCGTCGGCCGTGGGCAGGCCGTCGAGCAAGGCGTCTCCGACCAGCTCAACCACCACCCGTTCCAGCGCCGGGACGTGCCGCGCCTCCAGATCCGGCAGGCTGTCGAGGATGGCGCGCAAGGTCTTGGCGACGACCGGGATCAGTCCACCATGCGACACCAGCCCGTGTGGATTGCGACCGGCCAACCGCGGCAACAGGATCTGGCGCGGAATGGCGACGGAGAGGCTCCGCATGTCCCCGACATGCAGGCGGCATGGGCGTCGCATGTCGATGGCGATCATCGTGCCGGTTCCGCAGCGCACAGGTCCGCCGCCAAAATCGGCGACCAGCCCGCCGTCGAGATGCAGGTTGACATAGAGGTGGTCGACTTGGTCGGCCGCCAGTCGCGCCTCGGAGCGGAGATAGGTGAGAGGTGTGGCGTGCAGGCTGGCGATCACCACCGCGCCGACTTTCCAGGCAGAGGCCTGGGCCGCGAAAGGCCGGTCACCCTCCGGGGACAGCTCGAAGTTCACCATGGCCGAGGCGAAGGTGGGAAACCGTTCGGGCTCGGGCAGCACCGATGAGTCGAAACGCAGGGGAGCCAGGACTGACACGGACGCACACTGACCGCGCGACCTGATACGCGGCCGCCCGCGCACTAATCACAGTCGCGAGACCGCCGCCATCACCACTGTTAACCCGCGAAGCGGGGCGGACGCTCCGCGACCCCGAAGCTAGGGCGAGCGCCGATCGATGGGAAAGATTGGTAGGCCGGCTGGGACTCGAACCCAGGACCATTCGATTAAAAGTCGAATGCTCTACCACTGAGCTACCGGCCCACAACGCGTGGGCTGTGGAGGCCCGGCGAAGCGGCGCGGACCTTAGGCGCCGCTCCCTCCCGACGCAAGCCCGCCCTCAGCGCCCCACCGCGAACAGCGGCGCCATGGCCTTGACGCCCTTGTTCGTCTCCGCCGCGTGGCCCAGGTGCTCGGAGATGCCGAAGGCGTCCTCCAGGGTGCGCAGCAGGGAATAGTGGTTGTAGGCGGTCGGGTCCTTCAGCCCCTTCGGCCCGTGGTTGGTGATGACGATCGTCGGGATGTGGCCGCCGCCGTAGTTGGAAGGCGCTTCCGGCGTCACGCCGCAGCAGCCGCCGCGCGAGCCGCCGGCCCCTTCGTCGAAGGTGATGACGATGGCCATGTTGCCCTTGGCCTTCCAGGCCGCGCTGGCCTGCAGCTTGCGCACCAACTCGCCGGTGTAGGCGTCGCCGCGGCGGATCAGGCCTTCGGTCTTGTCGCAGTCAGCCGGCGCCCCCTCCACGTGCACGCCGTGCATCTCGTTGCACTGGTTGGGGACGATCAGCGCGAAGGTCGGTAGCTGGCTCGTCTTCAGGTCCGCCTCGAGTTGATCGAAGCCGACGATCCGTTCGGCCCGCTTCGGGTCCTTCTGGACGTCGGCGAAGTTCATGAAGCCCGAGTGCTTGGCGGCGTAGAGCGGCGCGTCGTGCATGCCATTGGTGGCTTTCGGGTCGCCCGCGATCACGACGCTAGAGCCCGGCTCGGGAATGCTCTCGTAGTAGCCTTTCCAGCTCAGCCCCTTGGCGAGCAGCTGGTCGCCCAGGTGCTTCGTCCGGATGGTGTGGTCGGGGTAGCCGGGGGTCTTGGCGCCGCCGCAGAATTTGTCGACCGACTCCGCGTTGCAATAGAAGGCGTCGTCGTCGTGGATGCCGAAGGTGTCGCCGCCCAGCATGGCGACATAGTTGGCTTCGCTCGGATGGACCTCGCCCCAGAAGTTCGCGGCGTTGCCGTACTGCGCGGCGAGGCCGGCGATGTTGGGCGCGACCGCCGGGTTCAGGATCTGATCGTAGTCCTTGTTCTCCTCGACGATGATGAAGACGTGGTCGTAGCGCGGCACGCCTTCCAGGTCGGCGGCGTGGGCGCAGACGGGCAGGGCGCCCGCCGCCAGGATCGCGGCTGCCGCGACAGCTTTCAGGTTCATCGGTGCTCCCCGGGACTCAACAAGGCGGACGGCATCATAACCGCGCGCTGCGACGGCGTAGCAACGCCGCGCCGCGGCCTATTGCTGTTGTTGTTGCTGCTGCTGCTGGCGCTGCTGATCGTAGACGAGGCCGGAATACTGCGCGCGGCGCTGGCCGGGGCGCGGGGCCGCCTGGGCCGTCCGCAGGAACTCCGGCTCGCTGATCGCCGCGCGGGCCTTGCGAACGGTCACGCCGACCGCGAGCTCGCTCTCCGCCTCGCCCTTGTAGACGCCGCGGGTCGGCGGCACGTCGGAATAGTCGCGGCCGATGGCGCAAGCGATGTGCCGCTCCTCGGCCAGGATATTGTTGGTGGGGTCGAAGCCGATCCAGCGGGTGCTGGGCAGGAACACCTCGACCCAGGCGTGGGTGGCGTCGGGGTCGGAGCGGTCGCCGGCCTGGCGGTCGGTGAACAGGTAGCCCGAGACGTAACGCGCCGGGATGCCCCACTGACGGCAGATGGCGATCATCACGTGGGCGAAGTCCTGGCAGACGCCCTTGCGGGCCGACAAAACGTCGTCGATGGGGCTGTCCGCCCGGGTGACGCCGGCTTCGTAGGCGAAGGCCTCGTAGATCAATCGGTTGAGGTCGCGCAGCGCGCTCAACGGGTCGCGGATTCGCAATTCCTCCAGCTGCTTCTCGCCCATGAAGGCGCGCAGCGCCGCGGTCGGACCGGCGAAGCCGTGCGCGTGCAGGAAGTCGAAATGCTCGCCGATCACGAAGTCGGACCGCAGCCGGTCCCATTCGCCGCGGTCAAGGCGATCGGGCAGGGCCGGCGGCGGCTCGGTCTCCACCGCCGAGCGCGCGGTGATGGTCAGGCTCTGGTGCGGCTGGGGGATGTCGAAGTGATAGACGGCGTTGCCGAAGGTGTCGGCGTAGGAGAACAGCTGCGCCGCCGGATCGAGGTCGAGATCGAAGCTCACCAGCCGCTGGTGCGCCCGCTTCTGTGGTTGCATCCAGACCTCCATGACGCTCTCGCGCACGGGCTGGTCGTAGAGGTAGCGGGTGGAATGGCGGACGGCGAGGAGCACAGGAGGTCCTAGGCGGGAAGCCGCTGTTCGAGGGTGTAGGCGACGAAGGTCTCATAGACCTGGCGATGGACCGCGGCGCATTCGTCGAGCACCGCGCCGATGAAGGCGCTGGCGCCGCCGGCCTGCACCTCGCCGATCTCGGCGTACTGCAGGCGCGCGCGCAGGCGCCCGGCCAGGCGGTCGGGACTGGCGGCGCCGGCGGCTTCCACGTGGCGGCTCAGCACCGCCAGATGCTCCTCGATCCGCGCGGTGCAGAACCGGACGGAGCGCGGGAAGTCCTCATCGAGCAGTAGGAACTCCAGGATGAAGCGCGGCTGCATGTCGGCGGTGTAGACCCGCAGATAGGGTTCCAGAGCGCAGCTCATCCGCAGCACGCTGGTCAGCGCCGTGTGGTCGGTGATCGTCCGACGCTTGCGGTCGCCGAAGCATACTTCCAGCAGGGCTCCGATCAGCTGGGCGCGCTCCCGGTACATGCCCAGCAGCAGGAAGCGCCAACCCTCGCCGTGGCTCATGGTGGTGTCGGCCGCGCCCTTGAACAGGTGCAGGTCGGCGATGGTGTCGTGCAGGAAGGCCTGGCTGCCGTCCGCGAAGGCCTGCGGCGCCCTGGGATCGGTCATCCGCAGATGGATGAGGTTCAACCGCTCCCAGGTCTCGGTGGTGATCTGGTCGCGCACTTGGCGGGCGTTCTCCCGCGCCCGGGCCAGGGAATTGGCGATCGAACCAGGGTCTTCGCGGTCCAGCACCAGGGACAGCGCCGCTTCATAGGGGTTGGTGGCCTTGGCGTCGTCGGGATCGCCCACGGCCGAGAGCGCGATGCGGGCGATCTGGGTGGCCGATTCCGTGCGGTCCAGCGTCGCCGTCAGCATCACGTCGGAGAGCCGGCACATGTGCTCGGCCCGCTCCACATAGCGACCGATCCAGTAGAGGCTGTCGGCGACCCGCGCGAGCATCATGGCCGCCACCTCATGGTTGCAGGTCCTTGCGGTCGGTCAGCACCCAGGTGTCCTTCGAGCCGCCGCCCTGGCTGGAGTTGACCACCAGCGAGCCCTTGCGCAGCGCCACGCGGGTGAGCGCGCCGGGCGTCACCACGATCTTCTCGCCGGACAGGATGAAGGGACGCAGGTCCACGTGACGCGCGTCGATCTCATGGTCGATCAGGCAGGGCGCGGTGGAGAGCTGGATGGTCGGCTGGGCGATGTAGTTGTCCGGATCGGCCTTCACCGCCTCGGCGAAGGCGTCGCGCTCGGCCTGGGTGGAATGCGGTCCCACCAGCATGCCGTAGCCGCCCGAGGCGCCCACCGCCTCGACCACCAGCTTGTCGAGGTGGGCCAGCACGTGGCTGAGGTGCGCCCGCTCGCGGCAGAGATAGGTCTCGATGTTGGGCAGGATCGCGTCCTCGCCCAGGTAGTAGCGGATGATCGCCGGCACATAGGCGTAGACCGCCTTGTCGTCCGCCACGCCGGTGCCCGGCGCATTGCAGATCACCACATTGCCGGCGCGGTAGGCGTTGAACAGGCCCGCCGACCCCAGGCCGGAGTCGCGGCGGAAGGTGAGAGGGTCGATGAAGTCGTCGTCCACCCGCCGATAGATGATGTCGATCCGGCGCAGCCCCGTGGTGGTGCGCATGTAGACCATGTTGTCGTGCACGACGAGGTCGCGGCCCTCGACCAGCGGCACACCCATCAACCGCGCTAGGTAGGCGTGCTCGAAGTAGGCGGAGTTGTAGACGCCCGGCGTCAGCACCACGACCTGCGGGTTCGGCCGCCAGTCCGCCGCCATGGACTTCAGCGTGGTGAGCAGGAGGTCCGGATAGCGGTCGATCGGCCGCACCCCTGCGCCGCGGAAGGTGCCCGGGAACACCCGCTTGGACGCCTCGCGGTTGGCCAGCATGTAGGAGACGCCGGACGGGACGCGCAGATTGTCCTCCAGCACCGCGAACTGGCCGTCCGGCTGGCGGATCAGGTCCGAGCCGCAGACGTTGGCGTAGGCCCCGTGCGGGACGAACAGGTTCTGCATCTCGCGCCGATAGCTAGGCGCCATCA
>JAFEDM010000278.1 GCA_018241625.1 Pseudomonadota bacterium
CCGAAGCCCATCCGGTCGAGCAGCAGCTCGACGGAGTTGCGGCTGGTGGGCGGCATGGCCTCCTGCGGCGTCATCCCGGCCAGGTCGGCGATGGTCACCAGCTTGTAGCCGTGGGCGCGCAGCGCATCGATCAGGCCGGGGAGCGCCTTCACCGTCCAGCTGCGGTCGCCGCCGGAGTCGTGCAGCAGGATCACCTGGCCCGGCCGCTGGGTGTCCTTCAGGCGGGTGAGCGCGGTGTCCACGATCCGCTGCGGCGTCGTGGCGTCGGGGTGGTTCCAGTCATCGGGATCGATGCGCAGGCCGACGGTCAGATAGCCCTGCATCTGGCCCAGCATGACGCGGCTGACTTCCAGCGGGTTGTCCGGCTCGGCGTCGCCGAAGAACGGCGGCCGGAACAGGCGCATGGAGCGGCCGGTGATAGTCTCGAACAGCCGCTGCGTCGCCGACAGCTCGACCGAAGTCTGGGCGGCGGGAATGAAGGCGATGTCCGGGTGGGTCCAGGTGTGGTTGCCGACGTCGTGGCCCTCGCTCACCTCGCGCTGCACCAGGCCCGGCTTGTTGGCCATGTTCTTGCCGATCACGAAGAAGGTCGCCGGCGCGTGCTTCTCCTTCAGGATGTCGAGGATCTTCGGCGTCCAGCGGCCGTCCGGCCCGTCGTCGAAGGTGATCGCCACCCAGCCCGGATGGAAACCGTAGCGCTGGACCACATAGGAGGTGGGCATCACCTCGTAGTTCTCGCCGCTGATCAGGCCGGTGTCGGAATCGATCTCCAGCGAGCGGCGGCCCGGCGTCGGGATCGAGGAGACGTGCAGCACCTCGCCGTTGCCGTCGAACTCGACGCCGCTGCCCGGCTTCAGATTCTCCAGCCCGTCCGGCTTGCCCTGGCCGTAGTCGTGGCGCAGCACCTGGTAGTCGAGCTGGTCCTCATGGCCCATGCGCCACAGCGCATAGCCCAGCGGCCGGAAGCCGTCGGCCACATGGATCTGGTTGAACAGGGTCGGCGCGTCCAGGAACCAGACCACGTGCTTGCGCCCCTGGTCGTCCTGGTAGCCGAAGGTCGGGTTGAGGGAGTTCTCCTCCATCTCCACCTGGGCCTCGGCGTCGTGGGCCCGCTGGGTCGCGTCGGCGAACAGGGCGGATTCGGAGGACGCCTTGTTGCCCGGTCCCGCCAGCGTCCAGTCGTAGCCCACGTTGTCGAGGGCGATGATGGTCTTGGCCGGATCCAGGTGCTCCATCCGCTTGGCGATGTTCTCCTCGAACCAGTCCTGCGCCGCCACCGGCCCGGGCTCGCCGCCGCCATAGTGCTGGTCGTAGGCCATCAGCATCACCGCGTCGGCGGCGTCCTGCAGGGCCTTGTAGGGATAGTCGTCGTCGGCGAAGGGCGTGGTGACCCAGACGTCGCGGCCGATCGGCTTCAGGGCCGCCCTGGCCTGGGCGATGAAGCCGGGATAGGCGCGGGTCCCGGCCGGCGACAGGTCCTCGAAATCGAAGACATAGCCCGCGTAGCCGCGCTTCTGGGCGTTGGCGACCAGGTTGGCGATCATCGCCGCGCGCGCCTTGGGGTCGGCCAGGAAGGCGCTGGCCATCGCCCCGTTCCAGGCGCCGTAGGTGGCCTTGTTGTAGATCTGCGGCAGGATCGACGGCGGATGCTTGGCCGAGGCGATGATCGCGCGGGCCTGCGGGTCGGACGTGAAGTTCAGCGACCCGTCGGCCTTGGTCAGCTCGATCCACTGCGGCGAGACCACGTCCAGCTGGTCCACGTGGTCGATCAGCGACTGGCGCGACCCCTCGTCCCAGGAGACGTAGATGCCCACCGCCAGCGGCCGGGCCGGGCCGCCCGCCGCGGCGTTGGCCCGCGGGTGCGGGATCTTGTTCCACTGGGCCCGGCCGCGCAGCTTGTGCGCCGTCTCCACGTGCAGGGCCGAGAGCGCGGCGGGGTCCTTCAGGTTCACCGTCGGCAGGCGCGGCGCGAACGCCAGGGTCGCGAAGAAGGCCGCCACCAGGAGCGCGATGAACGAGGCGATCAGGCCGCCGACGAAGCGCACCCTGCGGGCCCGGCGCCCTGTCGGATCGTGAAAGACGAGATCGGCCATGCCGCTGGGCGCTAAGCCTCGGTGAATCAGCGGATTCTTATGCCTCGCCGTGATGGCGGAAGCTAGGCGGCCGCGCACGACTTCGCCGCGCCGTTCCCGAACGCCGCGACTTCCTCTATCTGCGGCGGGGCATGACCGGGCGCGCGACGATGGCGAATTGGGGGCCTTACGACAGCTGGCGCGGCTGGCTGCGGGGCTTCACGATCGCCCTGATCGCCTCGGGCTTCCTGTCCTACGCCGGGGCTTTCGGATCCACCCGGGGGACCCCGCTCGTCCGCTTCCTCTACTGGATGGGGCTGATGCTGGGCGGCTGGATCTGGGGCACGCTGGTGTCGCGCATGGTCTTCGCGCGGGCCGGGGCCAGCCCGCCGGCGATCTGGCGGCGCGCCGTCTTCGCCTCCCTGTTCATCGCCATCCCCTATTCGGTGCTGGTGGGCGTGGTCACCCACCTGGTGTTCCACGCGAGCTTCCGCAGCCTGGCCGACGCCGCCGAGCTGGTGACCTCGGTGCTGGCGGTCACCCTGGTGATGGTGGTCCTCAACACCCTGGTGGAGCGGCAGGCGGCGGGCGTCACCCTGGCGGCCCCCGCGGGCGCGGCCCCGCCGAAGTTCCTGGCGCGGCTGCCGGCGAAGCTGGCCGGCGCCGAGCTCTGGGCGGTGGAGGCCGAGGACCATTACCTGCGCCTGCACACCTCCCTGGGGCAGGACCTGATCCTGATGCGCCTGTCGGACGCCATCTCCGAGCTGCAGGGGCTGGAAGGCGCCCAGACGCACCGCTCCTGGTGGGTGGCGCGCGCCGCGATCACCGAGGCCGAACGCGGCGACGGCCGCGCCACGCTCACCCTGCCCGACGGCGCCGAGGCGCCGGTCAGCCGCACCCACGCCCGCAAGCTGCGCGAGCTGGGCTGGATCTAGCGAGCGAACAGCTTCCGGTTCTGCGCCCACTCGGCCCGCGTCTGGCTCCAGGTCTCGGCCTTCGAATGCTCGAACGGCGCCGGCATCTTCGCCGGCCCCTTCAGCGTCGAGCCCAGCTTCTTCGCCACCGCCTGGGAGGCCAGGTTTTCCGGCTCGATGGTATGGATCGCCTCGCGCCACCCCAGGACGTCGAAGGCGTAGTCCATGCAGGCGACCGCGCCCTCGGTGGCGTAGCCCTTGCCCCAGCAGTCGCGCGAGAAGGCCCAGCCGACTTCGGTCCCAGGCCAGCCCTCGGGCTGCCAGGGGCCCATGCGCCCGATCCAGCGGCCGGTGGCCTTCTCCAGGATCGAGAACATCGAGAAGCCGCGCACCGACCAGGCGCCGACGATGGAGCAGAAGCCGCGCCAGGCCACCGGGCGCGGCTGGGCCCCGCCGATGTAGCGCATCACCTCCTCGTCGGCGGTCCAGGCGGCGTAGGCCTCGAAGTCCTCCGCAACCGGCGCGCGAAGGATGAGACGATCCGTCTCAAGAATGGGGGCTGGCGCAAACGTCATATTTCAGGCTCAATGTGGCTGGGGAGAGAGCTGGTGCGAGGGTGACCTTAGCCGTGGGCGCGGCAAGGCTGCCATAGCATCTTCGTCGAGGGATCCGCTTAGGGGCTGGATCTTCGATGAGACCTGACCGCCGAAATAACGACGACCTTCGCCTTGCGCCGCCGCAGGACGGCGAAGCTTTCCGCATCGTGGAGGACGCGCCGCGCCGCCGCTTCGGGCCCCGCGCGATCCTGTTCGCGGGCGTCGCGGGCGCCTGCGTGCTGGGCGTGGGTTTGGGCCTCTGGGCCCGGCCCGGCATGGCCGAGCGCCGCGTGGCGGTGGTCGCGCCGGAGCCGCCGCCAACTCCCGATCCGGCCGTCGCCCAGACCATGAAGATCGTGGTCAACGACGGTCCGGCGGCCCAGGTCGGCGCGCCGATCGAGACCCTGCGCCCGGCGCCCAAGCCGCTGTTCGCCACCCTGCGGCCGCGGCAGGACGGCCAGGCGGTGATGGGCCAGGTCCCGGAGCTGACCCGCCTGCAGCCCAAGCCTTTGCCGGCGCTGCAGATGCCGCACATCGAGACGCCGCATCTGGAGGCTCCCC
>JAFEDM010000279.1 GCA_018241625.1 Pseudomonadota bacterium
ACCGAGGTCACCACCCCGGCCCGCAGTTCGCCGGTCAGCACCTCCGCCCCGGCCTCCGGCGGGGGGCCCTGGAAGACGCTCGGCAGCATACGGCCGTCCACCTGGCCGCGACGCTTCATCCGCGAGGTGGTCTCCTGGCCGACGAAGCAGCCCTTCTGGAAATCGATCCCGTTCAGCAGGTCGAAGTTGGCCTCGATCGGATAGGTCTTGTCCGATCCCCAGTCCGCCGGCTCCGGCACGCCCAGCTCCAGCTTGGCCGCGTCGCGGGCGGACTCGTCGACGATCTCGGCGCCCGCGGGCGGCTCGGCGCCATAGCCGCGCCAGCCCAGGGCCGGCAGGCGCGGGTCTCTCACAAATCCGCTCATGCCCGCGAAGGCGGGAATCCATTTTGAGTCGCCGCTTGGATTCCCGCCTTCGCGGGCATGAGCGGAATACAAAATACTTACAGGCGTCTCGTCCCCCGCGATCTCCACCTTGGCCCGCAGGCGGTACATGGTCAGCCGCTGGACGATCGCCGCCCGATGCTCGGCCAGCACGTCCAGCCAACAGCCCTCTTCGCGCCCGACCACGAACAGGTCGTAGAGCAGCCGTCCCTGCGGGGTCAGCAGCGCCCCGAACCGCGCCTCGCCGGGCTTCAGCGTCTCCACATCCTGGGTGATCAGCCCCTGCAGGAAGCTGCGCCAGTCCGGGCCGGCGACCGCGATCAGGGCGCGGCTCTTCAGCCACGCAAAGCTCAGAGAATCCGTCCGGGGCTCGCTCATCACGCGCAATTTGGGATGTCCGGCGTTGGAGCGCCAGCCATGGGCGTCCTATAGAGGGTCGATGTCGCGCGGCGCGTTCCCCATCCTGTTCATCACCTCCAACCGCATCGGCGATGCGGTGCTGTCGTCCGGCCTGGTCAAACGGCTGGCCGACGAGATCCCCAACGCCCGCTTCACCATCGCCGCCGGGCCGGTCGCCGCGCCCTTGTTCGAGGAGGTTCCAGCCCTCGACCGCATCATCACCGTCGAGAAGGCCAGGAACCGCGCCCATTGGTTCGAGCTGTGGCGCGAGGTGCGCGGCACGCGCTGGGGCCTGGTGGTCGACCTGCGCGGCTCCGGCCTGTCGCGCTTCGTCTCGACAAAGCGCCGGGCGATCTGGCGCAAGAGCTCCGGTCCGCCGGTCCACAAGGTGCTGGAGGCCTCGCGGGTGCTGAAGATCGAGGACGATCCCGCGCCGCCCTACATCTATACCAGCGCGGAGACCGAGGCCCGGGCCGACGAGCTCACCGCCGGCCAGGGCCCGATCCTGGCGCTGGCGCCCGCCGCCAACTGGCTGGGCAAGACCTGGCCCCTGGAACGCTTTTCCCGGGTGGCCATGCGCCTGCTCAACGATGGCGGGATGATGCAGGGCGGCCGCCTCATGGTCCTGGGCGGACCCGAGGACGCCAAGCTGGCCAAGGGCCTGCGCGACGTCGTGCCCCGCCACCAGTTCATCAACCTGACGGAAGACACCGACCTGCTCACCGCCTTCGCCTGCCTGAAGCGGGCGCGGCTGTTCATCGGCAACGATTCCGGGACCATGCACCTGGCGGCGGCGGCCGGCGTCCCCACCGTGGCCGTCTTCGGCCCGTCGGACGAGCGGCTCTATGGCCCCTGGGGCCAGGACACCCGGGTCGCGCGCGGCCCGCGGACCTTCGAACAGATCCACGCCGTCGATCCGGGCTTCCGCCAGGCGCTCTGCCACATGATGGACCTGCCGGTGGAAACGGTCGGCGACATCGCCGAGGAACTGCTGGCCGCCACCCAGGCCCGCTTCGAGACCAAGAGATCCGCCGCGAAGTCCAAGCCCGCGACACCCGAGACGCCCGAGAGCCCGAATGCCTGAGACCCCCGATGCCTGAGACTTATGACCTGATCGTGCGCGGCGGCGAGGTGGTGAACCACCAGGGCCGTGGCCTGGCGGACGTTGGGGTGAAAGCGGGCAAGATCGCCGCCGTCGGCGACCTCGGCCAGGCCTCCGCGGGCGAGGTCTTCGACGCCGCGGGGCTGACGATCATGCCCGGCGTCATCGACACCCAGGTCCACTTCCGCGAGCCGGGGCTGGAGTGGAAGGAAGACCTCGAGACCGGCAGCCGCGCCGCGATCCTGGGCGGCGTCACCGCCGTGTTCGAGATGCCGAACACCGAGCCCACCACCACCGACCCCGACGCGCTCGCCGAC
The DNA here is from genome assembly GCA_018241625.1 of Pseudomonadota bacterium. Taxonomy (GTDB): domain Bacteria; phylum Pseudomonadota; class Alphaproteobacteria; order Caulobacterales; family Caulobacteraceae; genus Phenylobacterium. The sequence continues at coordinate 2,202 of JAFEDM010000279.1, forward strand.
AAGCTCGCCCGCGCGCGCGGGCGCATGCACTGCGACCACGCCTTCTATGTCGGCGGCACCCACAACAACGCGCCCTGGCTGGGCGAGATGGAGCGCCTGCCCGGCTGCTGCGGGATCAAGGTGTTCATGGGCGCCTCGACGGGCACGCTGCTGGTGCAGGACGACGAGGGCATCGAGCAGGTGCTGCGCCACGTGAACCGACGCGCCGCCTTCCACTCCGAGGACGAATACCGCCTGGCCGATCGCCGCCCGCTGGCCCGGCAGGGCGACTGGACCAGCCACTACGAGGTGCGCGACGCCCAGTCTGCGATCCAGTCGACCGAACGCCTGGTGCGCATCGCCACCGCGCTCGGCAAGCGCATCCACGTCCTGCACGTGACCACCAAGGAAGAGGTCG
>JAFEDM010000027.1 GCA_018241625.1 Pseudomonadota bacterium
AGGCGGGGATCCATGCTGAGGCTGGTGGAAGCGGACGCGCCGCTTGGGTCCCGGCTTTCGCCGGGATGAGCGGGTTTTGACTGAGCCTCCGCCTCCACCGCCGCGATCAGGATCGTGCGGTCGGGCTCGATGAAACCGAACAGGCGCTGGTGGGCCTCCTCGAAGGCGGCGCGGGCGTCGGTCAGGTCGCACATGCCGACCGGCAGCTCGGCGTCGGCGCCGTCGTAGCGCAGGCGAAGCGTGCGGCGCACGGCGCCGGCCTCGGCGCCCTGTTCGGCCAGGGCCTCGCGGGCGGCGGCCTCCACCTTGGTCAGCAGCAGGTCGGCGGCGAAGACGCCGTCCTCGCTGAGCGGAACCTCCAGACCGGCCTGCCGCAGGGCGGTGACCTCGGCCTGGCCGATGCCCCAGGCCGACAGCACGCTGCCGTAGCGCGGACAGAGGATCTGTTCGACCGCCAGCGCCTCGGCGGTCTGGCAGGCCACCTGTCCCGCCGCGCCGCCGAAGGCGGTCAGCGCGTGATCGCGCGGGTCGAAGCCGCGTTCGGTGGAGATGCGGCGCACCGCCTGGGCCATCTGCTCCACCGCGACGGCGACGAAGCCTTCGGCGGCGGCCTCGACGCTGGCCGCGCCCATGGCCTGCGCCAGCTCGGCCAGGCGCGCGCGGGCGGCGTCCGGATCGAGCGCGGCGTCGCCCCTGGGCCCGAACACCTTCGGGAAGAAGCGCGGGTCGAGGCGGCCCAGCACCAGGTTGGCGTCGGTCACCGTGGCCGGCCCGCCGCGGCCGTAGCAGGCCGGGCCGGGATCGGCGCCGGCGCTGGCCGGACCGGCGCGGGCGCGCATGCCGTCGAAGGTGAGGATCGAGCCGCCGCCCGCCGCCACGGTCTCCACGTCCAGCATGGGGCTGCGGATCTTGGCGCCGGCCACCTTGGCGGTGTCGCGCCGTTCCAGCTGGCCCGCGAACCGGCAGACGTCCGTCGAGGTGCCGCCCATGTCGAAGCCCAGAACCGCCTCGGCGCCCGCCTGGGCCGCGGTCTTCGCCACGCCCACCACGCCGCCGGCCGGGCCGGAGACCACCGCGTCGCGGCCGCGGAAGGCCTCGGCGTGAACCAGTCCGCCCGCCGAGGTCATGAAGTAGAGCGGCGCGCCGGCCACCGCGTCGGCGACGCGGCGCACATAGGCCTGCAGGACCGGCGTCAGATAGGCGTCGGCGATGGTGGTCTCGGCCCGCGGCACGAAACGCGGCAGGGGTGAAACCTCATGGCTCAGCGCGACGAATGGGAATCCAGCGGCCCGGGCGATCTCGCCCGCGGCGTGTTCGTGCTCGGGATTGAGGTCGGCATGCAGGAAGGCCACGGCGCAGGACTGATAGCCCTCGGCCACGGCCGCCTTGAGCTTCGCCGCCAGGGCCTCGCGGTCGAGCGGGCGCACCACCTTGCCCATGGCGTCCAGACGCTCGGCGGCCTCGACCACGCCGTCATAGAGCGGCGCCGGCCGCACGATGGTGAGCGCGAAGAGGTCCGGCCGGGCCTGGTCGCCGATCAGCACGCTGTCGGCGAAGCCTTCGGTGGTGACGAACAGCGTCCTGGCCCCGGCGCGCTCCAGCAGGGCGTTGGTGGCGACCGTGGTGCCCATCTTGATGGACTCCACGCGCGCGGCGGGAAACGGCTGGCCGGGCGCGGCGCCCA
>JAFEDM010000280.1 GCA_018241625.1 Pseudomonadota bacterium
CAAACCGGGTCGATCACGCGGCCGTCGTCAGCGGTCTGGCCGCCAGCGCCATGGTGGTGATGCGCGTGGTCGTGGTGGTGATGGGTCTCGCTCATAGAGCTCTCCGCAGACACGCCCGGCATTGGACAGGTTCAGTACCTATATACCCCCATGGGGCATTTCAAGAATGCCCCCACGAGGTATATGTCTGAGCCAGGAGGACCGTCCTTGACCGACGACAACAAGACCAAACTGCTAAACCGGTTGCGGCGCATCGAAGGCCAGATGCGCGGCGTGACGCGGATGGTTGAGGAAGATCGCTACTGCATCGACATCCTCACCCAGACCCAGGCCCTGCGCGCAGCGCTGGTCAAGGTCGAAACTGAGCTATTGCGCAACCACGTCGATCATTGCGTCCGGGGCGCCTTCGCTTCGGGGGACTCCCAGGATCAGCAGGCGAAGATCGAGGAACTGGTGGAGGTCCTGCAGCGCACCGCGCGTTGAGCCGCACTGACTGTTGCCGCGCAAGCAGGGCGCCTAGCGTCCCCGAATCACGCCGCCGGACATCTGCATCCCCTATGCCGACTGTTACCCGAACTTCTACCGGAAGTTCCGAGGCTTAGGGACGATGCTCGGCATAGCGTCAGGCTCGGGATAAATCCCCTTATGCCGCATTCCGGATAAGGGGATGTAGATGTCCCGCGCTGGCCGAGGCCCGCGAGGGTCTGGGCCGTTCGGGCCATGGTGGCCTTCGTCGGCCGGACTGTGGCGGAGCGGGAAGGGCGCCTGGCGTTGGCCTAGGCTGGACAGCATCGGGCCGAGGTTCTCCAGCTTGTAGGCGATGAGGTGGACCACATCGCCCTCGCGCTGGACGCGGCCATCCACCATCAGCATCGAGCCGCTCAAGACCGTGCGCCGGTACTTCTCGAAGACCTTTTCCCAGACGACCAGGTTGGCCACGCCGGTCTCGTCCTCGATGGTGATGAACATCACGCCCTTGGCCGATCCCGGCCGCTGGCGGACCAACACCAGGCCCGCGGCCTTGAGGAAGCGGCCGTCGCGCGCCCCAGTCGCCTCGGCGCAGGAGACGATGCCGCGGCCCTTCAGCTCGGGCCGTAGGAAGCTGACCGGGTGGGCGCGCAGACTGAGGCCCAGGCTCTGGTAGTCCTCCACCACTTCGCGGCCATCGGTCATCGGCTTCAGCGCGATCGGCGCCTCCTCCAGCTCCACGGCGTCTTCGCCCAGGTTGAACAGAGGCAGGGGCGCGTCGCGCAGGCCCTTGATGGTCCAGAGCGCCTCACGGCGCGCCAGCTTCAGCGACGGGCGGAAGGCGTCGGCTTCGGCCAGTCGACCCAGGGCGGCGCGGGTGACGCCGGCACGCCGCCATAACTCGGGCAGCGAACGGAAGGGCGCCTCGCCCCGGGTCAGCACCAGCTTGGCGCCGTCGTCGTTGCGCAGCGAGCGGACCATGCGCAAGCCGAGCCGCACGGCGAACCGGCCCTCACGCCCGGTCGGTTCGAGCGTGCAGTCCCAGCGGCTGGCGTTGACGCAGATCGGCCGGACCTCGACGCCGTGGTCGCGGGCGTCGCGCACGATCTGGGCCGGGGCGTAGAAGCCCATGGGTTGGGCGTTGAGCAGGGCGGCGCAGAAGACGTCCGGGTGATGGCATTTGAGCCAGGACGAGGCGTAGGCGATCAGGGCGAACGACGCGGCGTGGCTTTCCGGGAAGCCGTAGGAGCCGAAGCCCTCCAACTGGGTGAAGGTCTTGGTGGCGAACTCCTCGGTGTAGCCGCGCGCCTTCATCCCATCGATCAGCTTCTGGCCGAAGGCCGAGATCCCGCCGGTGAACTTGAACGTGGCCATGGCCCGGCGCAGCTGGTCGGCCTCCGACGGAGTGAAGCCGGCGCACTCGATGGCGACGCGCATGGCCTGCTCCTGAAAGAGCGGCACGCCTAGGGTCTTGCCCAGCACCCGCTCCAGCTCGGGCGTGGGGTAGTCGACCGGCTCCTTGCCCTCGCGCCGTCGCAGATAGGGATGGACCATGTCGCCCTGGATCGGGCCGGGGCGCACGATCGCCACCTCGATGACCAGGTCGTAGAAGGTCTGGGGTTTGATCCGGGGCAGCATGGCCATCTGCGCCCGGCTCTCGATCTGGAAGACGCCCAGGGTGTCGGCCTTCTGGATCATCCGGTAGGTGCGGAAGTCCTCGGCGGGGATGGTGGCCAGGTCGTGGTCGACGCCCTTGTGCTGACGCAGCAGGTCCAGGCCGCGCTTCATGCAGCTCATCATGCCGAGCGCCAGGCAATCGACCTTCATGAACTTCAGGGCGTCGATGTCGTCCTTGTCCCATTCGATCACCTGACGGTCCTTCATCCGCGCCGGTTCAATCGGGACCAGTTCGTCCAGCCGGTCGTGGGTCAGCACGAACCCACCCGGATGCTGGGAGAGGTGGCGCGGCGTGCCGTGCAGTTCGCGCGCCAGCTCTAGGGTGCGGGCGAGGCGCCAGTCCGAGGTGTCGAGGTTCAGTTCCTGGGCGTGCTTGTCCTCGATGCCCTCCTTGGACCAGGCCCAGGTCTGGCTGGAGAGCGCCTTGATCATGTCCTCCGGCAGGCCGAGCGCCTTGCCGACGTCACGGATGGCGCCGCGGGCGCGATAGCGGATCACGGTCGAGCAGAGGGCGGCGCGGTCGCGGCCGTAGGTGTCGAACACCCATTGCATGACGATCTCGCGCCGCTCGTGCTCGAAATCGACGTCGATGTCCGGCGGCTCCTTGCGCTCCTGGCTGACGAAGCGCTCGAACAGCAGGTCGTTGCGCTCGGGGTCGATGCTGGTGATGCCCAGCACGTAGCAGACCGCCGAATTGGTGGTCGAACCGCGCCCCTGGCACAGGATGCCCTTGTAGCGCGCGAAGCGGACGATGTTGTGGACCGTCAGGAAATAGGGCGCGTATTCAAGCTCCGCGATCAACGCCAGCTCGTGACGCAGCTGCGCCGTCACCTCGGGCGGCGCGCCGTCGGGATA
>JAFEDM010000281.1 GCA_018241625.1 Pseudomonadota bacterium
CGCCATCTACCAGATGGGCCAGGACCTGGAGCGGCTGGCCGCCTACAGGTTCCCCGCCATGCAGAGCGAGATCACGCTGGCCAGCTTCAAGGCCGCGGCGGCCAAGACGCCGGGGCCGACGGGCGACGCCCTGCGCCGCTACATCGCCAACCCGAAGGACGAGCAGGCCCTCGCGGTGCTGTCAGACGACCCCGATTTCGTGGGCCAGCTGCGCACCACCTGCGTGGCGACCATGATCGACGGCGGCCACGCCACCAACGCCCTGCCCCAAAAGGTCACCGCCAACGTCAACTGCCGCATCTTCCCGGGCACGCCGTCGGAAGAGGTGCGCAAGACCATCGAGCGCGTGATCGCCGACCCGACCGCGAAGATCGAGCGCCAGAATGACGGCGCCATCGACGCCGGCGCCTCGCCCCTGCGGCCCGACGTGCTGGCGGCGGTCACCAAGGCCGTCCAGGCGCGCTATCCGGGCCTGGCGGTTGTGCCGAACATGTCGGCCGGCGCGACGGATTCCATGTTCTTCCGCGCCGTGGGCGTGCCGGCCTATGGCGTCGGCGGCGCCTTCATGAAGTCCAGCGACGACTTCGCCCACGGCCTGAACGAGCGCGTGCCGACCGACACCATCGACGGGGCGCTGTTCCAGTGGGAGAGCATCCTGAAGGACCTGGCGAAATAGGCGCCTAGTCCTTCCGCCAGTAGCGATAGGTCCAGAGTTCGGTGAAGCCGGCGCGGCGGTAGATCGCGCGTGCGTTTTCGTTGGACTCTTCGACCTGCAGCGCCACCCTCTCGACGCCGCGGGCCTGGGCCTCACGCCCCAGCGCGCCCAGGATCGCGCTGGCGTAGCCCTTGCCGCGGTGGGCGGCGGCGGTGCGCATGCCGTGGACGCCGGCCCAGGTCGCGCCGAAGCTCATGACGCCCACCGCCTGGGTCGCGCCGCCCTCGCCGGCCGCGCCATAGGCCGCGCCCGGCGAGCGTGTCAGGACCTTCACCCGGTGCGCGCCGTCGACGGGATCGAAGCCCTCGCCCAGGAAGACGGCGGCCCAGGCGTCGTCGGGTTCGGTCAGGATCCGCGCCGAAGCTGATGAAAAGGCGGCGAGTTGCTCGCTTCTGCCGGCCTTGAACACGGTCGGCTGGCGCGGCGTGAAACCGCGCGCGGCCAGCGCCGCGCGCACGGCGGCCAGGCCGGGCGTCTCGGCGATCCGGAAGCCGGGCTCGAGGCCCCGTTCGGCGAAGGCGGCTTCGATGGCGGCGAGGGCCTCAGGCCCGAGATCGTGGGAGAGCGGCACGGCGCTCTTGGCGCGGCCGATGGTTCCGTCGTCGGTGGGCACAAGCCAACCGCCGATCTCGAGGGTCTCCGGCGGGGCCACCGCGGCGACCACATCGCGCTCCAGCGCCTCGATCTCGTCCTTGTCGAGAATTGGCGCGCCCAAGCTCAGCCTTTTTCCCGCATCAGCCGCGCCTTGTCGCGCTGCCAGTCGCGCTCGGCGGTGGCTTCGCGCTTGTCGTGCGCCTTCTTGCCGGTGGCTACGGCGACCTCGAGCTTGGCCAGGCCCTTGTCGCTCCAGAACAGTTTGGTCGGGATCAGGGTGCGCCCTTCCCGCTGGACCGCCCCGATCAGCCGGTCGATCTCCTTGCGCTTCAGGAGCAGCTTCCGCGGCCGGCGCGGCTCGTGATTGAAGTGAGGCCCGGCCTGGGCGTAGGGCGGGATGTCGGCGTTGACGAGCATGATCTCGTCGCCCTCCACCGCCGCATAGCTTTCGGCGATGTTGGCGCGCCCGTTGCGCAGGGACTTCACCTCCGAGCCGGTCAGCACCAGGCCCGCCTCGAAGCTCTGCTCCAGGAAGTAGTCGTACCGCGCCCGGCGGTTCTCGGCGATCAGCTTGCCGGCCATATGCTTGACCCTAGATCAGTCCCGCATCGTGCATGGCGGCCAGGACTTCCTTGCGCGACGCTTCCGAGGCGGGCGTGATCGGCAGGCGCGCGTCCTCGGCGCAGAGGCCGAGGTGGGCGAGGGCGAACTTGGTCGGCGATGGCGAGGCGTCGCTGAACAGCGCCTTGTGCAGCCGGATCAGCCGGTCCTGGCCATAGAGCGCGCCCTGCCACTGGCCGCCCATGGCGTCGTTGAAGAAGGCCGAAACCTGCTCCGGCGCGACGTTGGCGGTGACCGAGATGCAGCCGTGGCCGCCGTGGGCCAGGTAGCCCAGGGCGGTCGGGTCGTCGCCGGTCAGCATGGTCCAGTCGTCGCCGCACATCAGCCGCTGCTGGCTGGCGCGCGCCAGGTCGCCGGTGGCGTCCTTGACGCCGACGATGTTGGGCAGCTTGGAGAGGCGCGCGAGCGTGTCGTTGGAAATGTCGACGCCGGTGCGGCCGGGCACGTTGTAGACCAGGATCGGAATCTGCACCGCCTCGGCGATCGCCGCATAGTGGGCGTACATCCCCTCCTGGCTCGGGCGGTTGTAGTAGGGTGTGACGATCAGGGCGGCGTCGCAGCCGACGGCCTTGGCGTGGCGGGTGAGCTCGATCGCCTCGTCGGTGGAGTTGGAGCCGGTGCCGGCCACCACCGGCAGGCGCCCGGCGGCGGTCTGGATGCACAGTTCCGTGACCCGGCGGTGCTCGTCGTGGCTCAAGGTCGCGCTTTCGCCGGTGGTGCCGACCGGCACCAGGCCGTGCACGCCGCCGGCGATCTGGCGCTCCACCAGGGCGACGAAGGCTTTCTCGTCCACCTGGCCGTCGCGGAACGGAGTAACGAGGGCCGGAAGGACGCCCTTGAACATCGGGTCTGGCATGGGAGAGCAATTTCGCGTGATTGGACGCCTGGAAAGGCGTCGTTCAGATTCGTTGCGACAATATGAGCATGCAGGCGAGGCCTGCAATGACCTATTGATTCGGTTCGGTTTCCGTTTGAGTCCGTTGGGGGCGTCGGGGTGCACAAGATCGCACGCAAAGCCTTCCTGATCGCTGGCGTCGCCGTGATGGCGAGCGTCGCCGCGCGCGCCCAGTCGCTGGACCCGCCCGCGGGCGGCGATCCGCTGGGCGATCTGCTGGAGAGCATCGGCCGTCCCAGCGCCATGCCGGACGCACCGCTGCAGCCGACCAACGCCTCGCACCGCCTGAGCGACCGCGACGCGGGCCTGCTGCGCCAGGCGATCGAGGCGGCGCGCCGCGCCAACGTCAACGGCGCCCGGGACGCCATCAGCCAGATCAGCGACCCCCTGGCCCAGAAGACCGCCGAATGGGTGCTGGTCGACTGCGACGCCGATTCCGTCGGCTTCTACGAGGTGGACAAGGCGCGCGTGGAGCTGGCCGCCTGGCCGCGTGGCGCGCGCCGCCAGGCCGCCGCGGAGCGGCTGGTCGAGACCTCCGGCAAGAGCGCCCAGCAGATCGTCGACTGGTTTGCCGGCGCCGAACCCACCACCGCGCAGGGCGCCCTGGCCCTGGCCACCGCCGAGAAGACCCTGGGCCGCACCGCCGACGCCACGACGCTGGTGAAGCGCTGGTGGCGGGAGAAGAGCTTCGACGAGGCGACCCAGGCCACCATGCTGGCGCGCTTCGGCGACGTGCTGACCCAGGACGACCACGCCCACCGCGCCGACATGCTGCTCTACGGCAAGGAAGGCGGCGCGGCGCGGCAGATGCTGACCATGCTGCCGGCCGACCAGCAGGAGATGGGCAAGGCCCGCCTGGCGCTGCGCGCCGAGACCCGCGACGCCAACCAGCTGCTCAGCGCGCTTTCGCCCGAGCAGCAGGCTTCGCCGGGCGTCGCCTTCGAGCGCGCCGCCTATCAGCGCCGCAAGGGCCTGGACATGATGGCGCTGGCCCAGGTGTCCAACTTCCCGCACGAGGTGACTTCCAACGATCAGGCCGAGCGGGTCTGGGACGAGCGGCGGCGCCTGGTGCTGACCGCACTGCGCGCCAACGACTTCCGGGCGGCCTATGCGGCGGCCGCCGACAGCGGGCTTTCCAGCGGCCAGCCCGGCGCGGACGCCGAATTCGACGCCGGCTGGATCGCGCTCACCAAGCTGAGCGACCCGGCCAAGGCCGCGAAGCACTTCGCCGCCCTGGAAAAGATCGGCACCTCGCCGGTGACCCGCGGTCGGGCCTTCTATTGGGAAGGCCGCGCGGCGGAGGCCAAGGGCGACCGCAAGGCCGCCGACGGCTTCTATAGCCAGGCCGCGAAGTACGACACCACCTTCTACGGCATGCTGGCCGCCGAGAAGCTGGGCCGGCGGCTGACGCTGGCGTCGGACCCGATCATCACGCCGCAGGCGCATTCAGCCTTCGAGGCACGCGACGAGATCGCGGCGACCCGCCTGCTCTACGACTACGGCCAGCGCGACCTCTACAAGGTCTTCGTGCTGAACCTGGGCGAGATCCTGCCGACCGCCGCCGACGCGGCGCAGCTGATCGACCTGGCCCGCGGCTACGGCGACATGGAGCTTTCCATGCGCGCGGCGCGGGCGGCGGCGCAGCACGGCTTCATCCTGCCCCAGCGGGCCTATCCGATGCGCAACCCGCCCGACGGCGGCGCGGCGGAGCCCGCCCTGGTGCTGGCGATCACGCGGCAGGAGAGCAACTTCGACCCCAGCGTCCGCTCCGGCGCCGGCGCGGCGGGGATGATGCAGCTGATGCCGGCCACGGCGAAGATCCTGGCCCGGCGGATCGGCGTCTCCTACTCGCCGTCCCAGCTCTACGAGGCCGACTACAACATGAAGCTGGGCTCCCACTACCTGGCCCAGCTGGTGAGCCAGTTCTCCGGCTCCTATGTCATGGCGGCGGCGGGCTACAACGCCGGCCCCGGACGGCCCAGCCAGTGGGTGCAGTTCTGCGGCGACCCGCGCGGCGGGACCACCGACCCCGTGGATTACATCGAGTGCATCCCGTTCTCCGAGACGCGCAACTATGTGATGCGGGTGATCGAGAACATGGAGGTCTACCGCGCCAAGCTGAACGGCGGCTCGGTGACGCTGGCGATCTCGAGCGACCTGAAGCGCGGGGCCTATGGCGTGGCGGTCCCGAACCAACCGGTGTTGAGCGAGACCAGCACGGCCAACGTCGGCCGCTAGCTCAGGTCTTCGGGGTCTTCGCCCAGGCGAGCGCGAACAGCAGGCCGATCGCCATGTCGATGCTGGCGAAGACGACGACGGCGGCCTGGGTCTGGCCCTGCAGGAAGAAGGCCCAGGCGACGACGCCCCAGCTCCACTTCTCCAGCACCGTCAGCGGCATCAGCGGACGCAGGCGCGCCGGATCGCGGGCGATGGTCAGGAAGACCAGCTGGAAGGTCAGCGCCACGGCCAGGAAGCCGTAGAAGTATTCCGGGTGGGTGAAGACCGTGGTCTGGGCCTCGATCTGCCGGCGCAGGAACAGCAGCGGGGTCAGCACCAGGAGGCCCCAGACCGCGCTCAGGCCGTAGATCCATTTCGCGAGCCGCATCGCCGCCCTCTTCGTCCGAACCGCCGGCAGCCTGCCGCCAGGCGCGTCCGCGCCTTAGCGACGATTCCTCACGCAGCTTGTTCGCTGGGCGCGCCTAGTCGACCACCAGGCCGTTGAGCAGGCCGTCCAGGGTGACGGCGATCAGCTCGTCCTTGGGGGCCCAGTCGAAATCCGGGCGGGCGGACATCATGGCGACGACGCCGTGGCTGGCCATCCAGAGCGCCTGGGCGGCGGAGTCGACGGTGCCGGTGCGCAGGCGCCCAGCGGCGGCCACTTCGCGCACCACGCCTTCGAAGGTGTCGTAGCACTGGGCGCCCAGGTCGGCGGCGCCTTCCGAGAGCGGGGCCGCGGCCGGCGGCGGCTCGGAGAACACCAGGCTGTAGGCGTTGGCGTGCTGCAGCCCCCAGCGCATGTAGGCTTCCAGCATCATCCGCACCCGGACCACGGGGTCCAGCGGCCGGGCGGCGAGCTCGCGGTTGCGGTCCAGCAGGACCTTCAGCGTCGCCTCGCAGATCTCCAGCAGGATCGCGCCCTTGTCCTGGAAATGCATGTAGAGGGCGGTGGACGACACCCCGACCTCATCGGCGATCTTACGGATCGTCGCGCCCTCATAGCCCTCGGCGATGAAGATGCGTTCGGCGGCTTCGAGGATCTCGGCCCGGCGCAGATGGCCGTCGCCCTTGGCCTTGCGCGCGGAGCGGCGGGAAGTGGTGACGACCGACAAAGGACTTTCTCGACACTGGCTTTCCGCTACGGGACCCCAAATCCGCCTATGTGACAAGTCCGGTCGCAATTGCGCCACACACACGCCTGTGGAGCATTCGCCCCAGCGCCCTTGATGCTGGACGCCGCCCCGTCCGACCGCGTAAGCGCGGGGCATGAGCGGAGCCGAGCCCGAGGTCGCCGAACTGCCCAGCGTGATGCGCACGCGGGGCTGGGCCGACTATGGGCTGGTGGACAGCGGCCATGGGCGCAAGCTGGAGCGCTATGGCCGGTTCTCGGTCGTGCGGCCGGAGCCCCAATGCCTGTGGACGCCCGCCCTGCCCGCCGCCCGCTGGGACGCCGCCGACGCGGTGTTCGATCCCACCGACGAAGAGGACGCCGGGCGCTGGAAGCTGAAGGGTCCGGCGGCGGGCCTGGGCAATGGCGAGACCTGGCCGCTTTCCTGGCGCGACGTGAAGTTCCACGGCCGGTTCACCAGCTTCCGCCACCTCGCCTTCTTTCCCGAGCAGGCGGCGAACTGGGAATTCCTGGACGCGGCCGTGCGCGCCGCCGCCGGAGCCGGCGGCGGCCAGCCGAAAGTGCTGAACCTGTTCGGCTACACCGGCGTGGCCAGCCTGGTGATGGCGGCGGCCGGCGCGGCGGTGACCCATGTGGACGCCTCCAAGCGCGCGGTGGGCTGGGCGCGGGAGAACGCCGAGCTCTCCGGGCTTTCCGACCGGCCTATCCGCTGGATCACCGAGGACGCGCGCAAATATGTGCAGCGCGAGACGCGGCGCGGCTCGACCTACGAGGGGATCATTCTCGACCCGCCGAAGTACGGCCGCGGGCCGGACGGCGAGGTCTGGCGGCTGTTCGAGGACCTGCCGGAACTGACCCGGCTGTGCGCCGGCCTGCTGTCGGACAACGCGAAATTCCTGGTGCTGAACGCCTATGCCGAGCGGATCAGCGGGGCGGCGCTGAGCGGGCTGCTGGCCGAGGCGCTGAAAGGGCGCGGCGGGCGCATCGAGTGGGGCGAGCTGGCGCTGGAGCAGGAGGACGGCGCACGCGCGATCGGCATGAGCTTCTTCGCCCGGTGGCAGAGATGAGCAGCCGCACCGTCACCTCGCTGACCAATCCGACGGTGAAGGCCGTCCGCGCCCTGCATATGCGCAAGGAACGCGACGAGACCGGCCTGTTCGTCGCCGAGGGCCTGAAGGCGGTGATCGAGGGGATCGAGACCGGTCACCGGCCGGCGATCCTGATGCACGGACCGGACGCCGCGGCTCACCCGCTGGCCAAGACGGCCGTGGTCGCGACCCTGGCGGCGAACGGCGAGGTGATCGAGGTCACCCAGGATATCCTGGCCAAGGTCAGCCGCCGGGACAATCCGCAGGCGGTGGTGGGCGTGTTCCGCCAGGCCTATCAGCCGCTGTCGACCCTCGAGCCGCCGGCCGCGCCCTGCTGGGTGGCGCTGCACCGGGTGCGCGATCCGGGCAACCTGGGGACCATCATCCGCACCGCCGACGCGGCCGGCTGTGGCGGGGTGATCCTGGTGGGCGAGTGCTGCGACCCCTATTCCGTCGAGGCGGTGCGCGCGACCATGGGCTCGATCTTCGCCGTGCCGCTCTATCGCGCCAGCGAGGCCGAGTTCGCCGCCTGGCGCAACGCCTGGCCGGGTTCGGTGGTGGGCACCCTGCTGAGCGCCGAGGTCGATCACCGTCAGGCCGACTACGCCAAGCCCGCCCTGATCCTGATGGGCAACGAACAGCAGGGCCTGCCGCCCGACATGGCGGCGCTGTGCGACGTGAACGTGAAGATCCCCATGCGCGGCCGGGCCGACAGCCTGAACCTGTCGGTGGCGACGGGGATCATGATCTACGCGGCGACCTAGGACTGGCCGGAGACGGCGTTGTAGAGCTTGTTCACCGCCTTCCGGCAGTCCGGCTGCAGCTTCGATCGCCGATGATAGAGGCAGCTGTAGGCGCCCTGGAAGGTGGTCTCGCTGTTGCAGCGGCTCACCTTGTCCGTCGCGCAGTATAGGCCGACCTCGTTCTCGGCGCCCACGACCGCGACCCGGCTCGGCGCGGACGAGCGGTGATACGGACCGTATGACCCCAGCGGATCCGCGCTGTTCGGCGGATCAGAGGGCAGGCCCGCGCCAAAGCCTGAGCCTGAACGCGGATCGGGCTGGGCCTGGGCGATGGGGACTGCGCCTAGCGCCATGAGGGCGACGACGGCGAAGATCGGAAGCGATTTCATCCTGTCTCTCCTTCAGAGCCGGCCTTCGGCAGCCATGGTCACCTTATCCCAGGCGCTCTTGCATGGGCGGCTGAGCTTCTGGCGATGGTATTCGAGGCAGCGGTCGACGGCGAGATTGCCGGCCTTGTCGCCGCACAGGCTCTGCTGGTCGGCGGCGCAGGCCAGGCGCATCTGGGGCACCGCCGTCTTCAGCCCGGCCGCCACCTGGCGCTCCATGACGGTGGGCAGCACCGGCCCGCGACCGTCGACGGTGGCGCCGCCGTCGGCGTAACCGTCCCACAGTTCCGGGTTTGTCCAGTGCGCGCCGAGCTCCTGCACCGGCGGCGGGCCGAAGGCTTGTTTGGGCACGATGCCCTGACGCTCCTCGCCGTAGATGGTGACCTGGGCGACGGCGGCGCCGGCGATGGCCAGGGCGGCGACGGAAAGGAAGATGGAAAGCTTCATCCAAGTCTCCTTGCACCTTGGCCCTAGCGGAGCGCGATCCGAGGCAAGCTTGAGCGACCCGCATATCCAGAATATTTCAACGACATAAAAATTCCATAAGACGCGGCCGCAAAGGATCACGACGCCGCTTTCCCCGTCACGAATTCCCGGTAAGAACCGCCGCTTCGCGTGCGAGGTGGTGATGAGTGATTCCTGCGGCGGCCTGGACCTGGGCTTCCTCGATCTGGACTATGCGCGGGTGGCGGCGCTGGGGGTGATCCAGGGGATCACCGAGCTGCTGCCGATCTCGTCGACGGCGCACATGCGTGTCGTACCGGCCCTGCTGGGCTGGCCGGACCCGGGCGCGGCCTTTTCGGCGGCGATGCAGGCCGCAGCCCTGGTGGCGGTGCTGAGCTACTTCTGGCGCGACTTCTCCCAGGTGTGCTTTGGCTCGGTGCGGGCGCTGGCGACGGGCCGGTTCGGCGACCGGGACCTGAGGCTCGGCCTGCTGATCGTGCTGGCGACAATTCCGCTGGGGATCGCCGGCCTGGCGCTCGCGCCGGTGCTGAACGCCTGCCATTCGCCGCTGCGCAGCCTGCCGGCGGTGGGCGTCGCCTGCCTGGTGATGGCGGCGCTGCTGGCGCTGGCCGAGCTGATGGCGCGGCACCGGCGCGACACCGACCAGGCCACGGTGAAGGATGCGATCCTGGTGGGCCTGGCCCAGGTGGGCGCGCTGATCCCCGGCGTCTCGCGCTCGGGCTCGACGCTGACGGCGGCGCTCGCGCTCGGCTTCAAGCGCGAGGAGGCGGCGCGGTTCTCGTTCCTGCTGGGCGCGCCGGCCATCGCGCTGGCCGGCGGCAAGGAGTTCTGGGAGCTTTCCAAGGCGCACCTGTCGGCGCACGGCTGGAGCCTGCTGGGTGTCGGCCTGGCGGTGGCGGCGGTCTCGTCGTTCGTGGCGATCTGGGGCCTGATGCGCTTCCTGGAGCG
>JAFEDM010000282.1 GCA_018241625.1 Pseudomonadota bacterium
ATCATCCAGAGCCCGCAGCAGGACGTGAACTCGTTGTCCAAGCTGGAGAACATTCCGCTGGTCGCGGCTTCGGGGGCCAAGCCGGGCGACATGCAGATCCTGGGCGGCGTGGCGCAGCTCAGCCGCGGCGACGGCGACGCCGTGGTCACCCACTATGCGATCCAGCCGTCCTTCGACATCTACGCCACCACCCAGGGCCGCGACCTGGGCGGCGTCGCCCGCGACATCAACAGGATCATCAAGGCCGATGCGAAGAACGCGCCCAAGGGCGCGACCGTCACCCTGCGCGGCCAGGTCACCACCATGAACGCCGCCTTTGGCGGTCTCAGCTTCGGCCTGATCGGCGCGATCGTCCTCATCTACCTGCTGATCGTCGTGAACTTCCAGAGCTGGTCCGACCCGTTCGTGATCATCACCGCCCTGCCGGCGGCCCTGGCCGGCATCGTCTGGATGCTGTTCGCCACCGGAACGCCGCTGTCGGTGCCGGCGCTGACCGGGGCCATCATGTGCATGGGCGTGGCGACCGCGAACTCGATACTGGTGGTGAGCTTCGCCCGCGAGCGGCTGGAGATCACCGGCGATGCGCTCACCGCCGCGCTGGAGGCCGGCTTCACCCGCTTCCGCCCGGTGCTGATGACCGCGCTGGCGATGATCATCGGCATGAGCCCGATGGCCCTGGGGCTCGGCGAAGGCGGCGAGCAGAACGCGCCCCTCGGCCGCGCCGTCATCGGCGGCCTGCTGTTCGCCACCGTCGCGACCCTGCTGTTCGTTCCCGTCGTGTTCAGCCTCGTCCACCGCAAACATGCGTCCAAGCCCACGCCCGAGGGCGCGCCCGCCGAAGCACCCCGGGGCTCCGAGCCCGGAGCCGGAGAAGCCTATGCCGTCTGAGACCTCGCCACCCCAGGCGCCCGCCAATTCGCACGATGTGCCGGAGGTGCTGCACCGACGTCCGCAGCCGTGGCTGAAGCCCGCCGGTTTCGCCGCGGCCGCGATCGCCGCCGTTGTCGTGGTCGGCGGCCTGGTCAGCCGCGGCTTCGCCAGCGCCGACCTGAAGAAGACCGCCGCCGAGACCGCGGTCTCGACCGTGCAGGTGATCTCGCCCGCCGCCGACAGCGCCGACGAGCCGTTGAACCTGCCGGCCGACGTCGAGGCCGACGACGTGGCCGCCCTGCACGCGCGGATCAGCGGCTACATCAAGGACTGGAAGGTCGATATCGGCGACCACGTGAAGGTCGGCCAGGTGCTGGCTGACATCGACACACCCGATCTCGACCAGCAGCTCGCCCAGGCGAAGGCGGCGCTGGCCACCGCCACGGCCAAGCGGAACGTCGCCCAGATCAGCGCCGATCGCTGGACGCGCCTGCTGCAGAAGAACGCCGTCTCGCAGCAGGAGACCGACGAGAAGACCGGCGACCTGGCCGCCAAGACCGCCGACGTGCAGGCGGCCAAAGCCGACGTCGACCGGCTGGCGGCGCTGGAGTCCTTCAAGCGGCTGGTCTCGCCCTTCAACGGGGTGGTCACCCAGCGCAACGCCCACGTGGGCGCCCTGGTCACCGCCAACGCGCCCAACGAGCCCGCCCTCTTCACCGTGGCCGACGTCCACCGCCTGCGGATCTACGTCCACGTGCCGCAGTCCTATTCCGCCCAGCTGCAGCCCGGGCTGGAGGCCTCCATCACGGTGCCGCAATTCCCCGGCCGCACCTATGAGGCGAAGCTGGTCGGCACCTCCGAAGCCGTCGGCGCCCAGTCGGGCGCGCTGACCGCCGAGCTGGTGATCGACAATCCCGACCCGTCGTTGAAGCCCGGCGACTACGCCCAGGCCAGCTTCAAGCTGGCGCCGGCGAACGGGGCGGTGCTGCGCCTGCCGGCCGCCGCCATGATGTTCCGGCAGAAGGGCCTCGCCGTGGGCGTGGTCGACGCCCAGAACAAGGCGCACATCCGCTATGTCACCCTGCGCCGCGACCTCGGGACCCAGGTGGAGATCGCCACCGGCATTTCCGCCGGCGACCGGGTGATCGCCAATCCGCCGGACTCTCTGGAAGAGGGCGAGACGGTTCGCGTCGCCACCGCGACCAAGGCCAAGGCCAAGGGATGAAGCGGTTCCGCGCCATCGCCGCGGCCGCCCTGGCGAGCACGGCGCTCTCAGCCTGCTCGCTGGCTCCGGCCTATGCGCCGCCGCAAGTCAGCATGCCGCCGGCCTTCAAGGAACAGGGGCCGTGGACCGAGGCCACGCCGTCGGACCAGATCCGCCGCGGCGCCTGGTGGCAGGCCTATGGCGACCCGCGGCTCGACAAGCTCGAAGCCGACCTCGAGGCCTCCAGCCCGACGCTGGCCGAGGCGCTGGCCCGCTACGACACCTACCGCGCCCTCGCCCGCCAGGCCGAGGCCGCGCAATATCCGGTGGTCGGCGCCGGCGCCACGATCACCCGCAACCGCCAGTCCAACAACCGCCCCCTGCGCGGCTCCAACCAGCCGGACATCTATTCCGGCGACACGGTGGGACCGGCGGCGGACTATGAGCTCGACCTCTGGGGCCGGGTGCGCAACCTGGTGGCCGCCGGCCGCGCCGACGCCCAGGCCAGCGCCGCCGACCTGGAGAACGTGCGCCTCAGCCTCGAAGCCCAGCTCGCCGACGCCTACATACGCCTGCGCAGCGCCGACGCGGAGGCCGCCCTGCTGGCCGATTCCGTCGCCGCCTACGAGCGGGCCTACGGCATCACCGAGGACCGCTTCAAGGAAGGCATCGCCAGCGACCTGGACGTCAGCCGGGCCGAGACACTGCTGCAGTCCACCCGCGCCCAGGTCTCGGACCTGAAGGCCCAGCGCGCCCTCTATGAGCACGCGGTCGCCAGCCTGGTGGGAACCCCGGCGTCCAGCTTCTCGATCGCGCCCGAGGTGGTGGAGCTGAAGCTGCCGAACCGGCCCGCCGGCCTGCCGTCGACCCTGCTGCAGCGCCGCCCGGACGTGGCGGCCGCCGAACGCCGCGCCTTCGCCGCCAACGCCCGCATCGGCGTCGCCCGGGCCGCCTTCTTCCCGCGTCTCGACCTGCTGGCCGACGGCGGCTGGCAGAACACCGCTTTCGCCAACCTGCTCGCGCCCGGCAACACCTACTGGCTGCTGGGGCCGCAGCTGGTCGGGACCATCTTCGACGGCGGCGCGCGCAAAGCCCGCGTCGAGGCCGCCCGCGCCCAGCTCGCCGAAGCCAGCGCCGCCTACCGCGCCCAGGTGCTGCGCGCCTTCCAGGACGTGGAGGACAACCTGGCCACCCTGAACGATCTGGCGGTCGAGGCCGACCAGCAGGACGCCGCCATCAAGGCCGCCGCCCGCACCGAGGCGGCCGCGCTCGCCCGCTACCAGGACGGCGCCTCCAGCTACCTGGAGGTGGTCACCGCCCAGACCGCCGCCCTGCAGGCGCGCCGCGTCGGATTGCAGGTCGAGGACCGGCGCCTGCAGGCCAGCGTGAACCTGGTCCGGGCCCTGGGCGGCGGCTGGACCGCATCGGACTTGCCGGGACTGCGGAAGGTCGCCACGAACTAACGTTTCGGATCGCGGAATTGATCAGGGTTCCGCCTGTTGCGCTTTGAGACGCGGCAGTAGCATCAGACTCGGTTAGGAAGGGGCGTGGCCATTCGCATCGACCTGAAACGTCCCGTGGCGGATGAGGAAGTCGGCGCGTCCCCGAGCCAGGGGACGTGGCTTCGCCGCCTGCTCCGCGAGCCGCTGACCCACTTCCTGATCCTGGGCGTGATCCTGGCCTGGGCGGCCCACGCCTATCAGGTGCGCCACGACACCTATCGCATCGAGGTGACGCCTGCCCGCATCGCCGACCTGTCGCGCAAGTACGCCCTGCAGTTCGGCACGCCGCCGGATCCGGCGACCCTCGAGCAGCTGGTCCGTGACGACATCCACGACGAGATCCTGTTCCGCCAGGGCCGGGCGCTGAAGCTCGACCAGGACGACGAGATCGTGCGCCGCCGGGTGGTGCAGAAGGAACAGTTCCTGATGCAGAACCTGACTCCACCGGCCGAGCCGACGGACACGGAGCTGCAGGCCTTCTACAACGCCCACGCCGATCGTTACGTGGCCGCCTCGCGGGCGACCTTCAGCCACATCTACTTCGCCCTGCCGCAGGACGGCCGCCCGGATGGCGACGCCGCCACGGAGGCCCGCGCCAAGGCCGCCCTGGCCCGCATCCCAAAGGGCGCGACCCGCGCGCCGGACCTCGGCGATCCGTTCCCGGACATCTACGACTTCTCGGCCTTCGAGCCGGAGCAGGCCCAGCGGCTGTTCGGCAAGACGCCGCTGGCGGACGCGGTCTACACGGCGCCGATCGGCCGCTGGAGCGGGCCGTTCAAGTCGGCTTACGGCTGGCACCTGCTCTATGTCAGCGCGCGCGAGGCCACCGCGCGCCAGCCCCTGTCGGAGATCCGCGACCGGGTGCGCAGCGACTATCTGCAGGACGCCCAGGACAAGGCCAACGCCGCCGCCTTCGCCAAGGTCGCCAGGCGTTTCACCGTCGTGCGCACCGACCAGAGGAAGGCCGCGCCGTGACGCGCCTGCTGGCCGCGCTTGTGTTCTGGTTCACCCTGATCTGGACCGGGGCGGCGGCGGCGCACGAGGTGCGACCGGCTTATCTGGAGATCGACCAGACGGGCCCGGCGACCTACGCCGTCACCTGGAAACAGCCCACCATGGGCGACGTGGCGATCCACCTAGTCCCGCACCTTTCCGCCGGCTGGCTGGAGACGGAGCCCGCCGACCAGTACGCGGCCGACGGCTTTCTGATCAAACGCTGGACCGTCGCCGGCCAGAAGCCGAAGGCGCTGGAAGGCCAAACGGTTTCGGTCGAAGGGCTGGCCGACACCATCACCGACGTCTTCGTCCGCGCCCGCCTGAGCGATGGCCGCAGCCTGGACGAGATGTTGCGGCCGCAGGAACCCAAGGCGAAGCTCGCCTTCGAAGGCGGTGTCAGCGGCGGCCTGGTCTCGTTCCTGGTGCTGGGCATCCAGCACATCCTCTCCGGCCCGGACCACCTGTTGTTCGTGCTGGGCCTGCTGCTGATCGTGCGCGACCGCTGGATGCTGCTGAAGACGGTCACCGCCTTCACCGCCGCCCACAGCCTGACGCTGGCCATGGCCACCCTGGGCCACATCCAGCTGCCGGTGGCGCTGCTGAACGCGCTGGTGGCGCTGTCCATCCTGTTCGTGGCGCCGGAGGCGATCCGCGCGGCGAGGGGCGGGACCAGCCTCACCATCCGCCACACCTGGGTGGTGGCCTTCGCCTTCGGCCTGCTGCACGGGCTGGGTTTCGCCAACGGGCTGACGACGCTGGGCCTGTCGAAGGGCGAGCTGGTTCCGGCGCTGGCGCTGTTCAACGTTGGGGTGGAGATCGGCCAGCTGGCGTTCCTGGGTCTCGTGCTGGCGCTGGGCCGGTCGTTCCGGCTGATGGCGATCCGGTGGCCGGAGCCGATGCTGCGCCTGCCCGCCTACGCCATCGGCGCCCTGGGCGCGATGTGGACGATCCAGTACAGCGCCGTCGCCCTGGGGGCGTGGTGATGCGCCGGATCCGCCTCCTCGCCCTGACCGCGCTCGCGGCCGCCCTGCCCGGTGTCGCCAGCGCCCACCTGAACGCCAGCGGCATGGGCCCGATCTACGACGGGATCGTCCATTTCGGCCTGTCGCCGGAGGACAGCCTGCCGGTCGTGGCGCTGGGCCTCTACGCCGGCCTGCGCGGCCCCGCCGCCTCACGGCTGATCCTGGCCGTCCTGCCGCTCGCCTGGATCGCCGGCGGCGGCCTGGCGATGGCCGGCGTCGACCTGCCGGCGGTGGCGCTGTCCGCCGCGACGGCGGCCCTGTTCCTGGGCCTCGGCGGCCTGCTCGCCGCCAACGCCGACCTGACGCCGCGCCTGATCGCCGGCGCGGCCGTGGCGCTGGGCCTGGTGCGTGGACTGGCGGACCTGGCCGGCGTCGAGCCCAGCCTGCCGCACGCCGGCGCGCTGTTGGGCATGAGCGCCTGCGTCTTCGCCCTGTTCGCGGTGGCCGCGTCCCTGACCCTGCCGTTGAAACGGCTCTGGATGATCGTCGCGGTGCGGGTCGGCGGCAGCTGGCTCGCCGCCACCGGCCTGCTACTCGCCGGCTGGCTCTGGCGCTACGGCGCGCGCGCACTCTGAATAAGACGAACTGGGAGGCTTCCATGCAGCATCGCGGACTCTGGATCACCACCGCCCTGGTCGCCCTGACCGGCGCGGCGACCGCCACCGTCGCAGTCTCCGGCCAGTCCGGATCCGCGCCCGCGCGCAAGGTCGCCCTCGCCGCCGCATCGGCGCCGATCGCCGCCAAGGTGCAGCCGGAGGCGCGCCGCGCCTTCTTCGGCGAGCTGCACCTGCACACCACCATGAGCTTCGACGCCTGGACCTTCGGCACCAAGGTCACGCCGGACCAGGCGTACAAGTTCGCCCGCGGCGAAACGATCATGGTCCCGGCGTTCCAGGTGAACAAGGAGCAGGGAATGAACGCCAGCGCGCCCGTGGCCGCCAGACGCGCCTGGCCGCTCGACTTCACCGCCGTCACCGACCACTCCGAATACCTGGGCGCCATGACCCAGCTCGACCTTCCCGGCAGCGCCTTTTCGCAGACCGCGATCGGCAAGCAGGTCAGCAGTGGCGGTCAGCGCGCCTTCTTCCGCGCGGGCGAGGCTCTGCATGGGGGCGACAGCCCGGACGCGCGGGACATGGCCGCGGCGGCCAAGCTCGCCGACGGCTGGACCCTCGAGATGAAGGCCGCCAACGCCAACTACCAGCCCGGCAAGTTCACCACCTTCGTGGCCTACGAATGGACCGCCTCGCCCGGCCAGGGCATCCACATGCACCGCAACGTGATCTTCAATTCGGACCATGCGCCGAACCCGTTCACGGCGGTGGACTCCAACAACCCGGAAGATCTCTGGAAATACCTGAACTCGGCGCGCCGGCAGGGCGTCGACGTGCTGGCCATCCCGCACAACTCCAACCTCAGCGATGGGCGCGACTTCGACTGGAACATGTCGAACGGCCGGCCGATCGATGAGGTTTATGCGTTGGATCGAGCCTTGAACGAACCGCTGGTGGAGATCAGCCAGACCAAGGGGTCGTCCGACACCGCCCCGGAGCTTTCGCCCAACGACGAGTTCGCCAACTTCGAGATCATGGACCGGCTCTACAAGGGCGAGACCAAGACCACCCTGCACGGCGGCTTCGTTCGCGAGGCCTATGGCCGCGGCCTGGTGATCCAGAGCCAGGTGGGCGCCAACCCGTTCAAGATGGGCGTGGTCGGCGGCTCCGACATCCACAACGGCCTGTCGGTCAGCGACGAGAACGCCTTCGCCGGGCGGATCAGCGGCCTGGACCGCAAGACCATGCTGCCGACCGGCCAGGCGGCGCGGATCGCGCTGGGCATGGGCGACGCCGAGGGCGAGGTGCGCGTGCGGCCGAGCGGTCAGTC
>JAFEDM010000283.1 GCA_018241625.1 Pseudomonadota bacterium
CCCAGGCGGGCTACGACGTGACCATCGCCGCGGACCCGAGGGCGGCGCTCGACCTCTACGACGCCGGCGAGACCTTCCACCTGATCATGGCCGACACCTCGAACGGGTCGGAAGCGCGCGCCTTCGCCGAGGCGTTCCAGGGGGCCGAACGGTGGCACCGCACGCCGATGCTCAGCCTGGCGACGCATCGCCAGCTGAACTCCGCCACCGGTCCTGAAAGCGTCAGCCTGCTCGATGCGGTCGCGGGCGCGCTCGGCGAGATGCGAGGTGCGGCATGAGCCTGCAGGCAGACGACACCCTGAGCGCCTTCTCCACGGAGGGCCTGGTCTCGATCCGGGTCGGCAAGCAGATGTTCGGCGTGCCCGTCCTGCAGGTGCAGGACGTCATCGCCCAGACCGCGATCAACCGTGTCCCGCTGGGGCCGGTCGAGGTCGCCGGCTCGCTCAACCTGCGCGGCCGGATCGTCACCGCGGTCGATATGCGCCGGCGCCTGAAAATGGAGCCGCGCGCCCCGGGCGACAGCTTCATGAGCGTCATCGTCGAGCACAGCGGTGAACTCTACGCCCTGTTGGTCGACGACGTCGGCGACGTGCTGTGGCTGTCGTCGGCCGACCATGAGGCGAGCCCCGTGACCCTGTCGCCGCATTGGCGCGCGGTCTGCTCCGGCCTCTATCGCCTCGATGGCGAACTGCTCCTGGTCATCAACGTCGACCAGGTCCTGAACCTCGGAGGGCTCGCCCATGCGGCCGCCTAGCTCCGCGATCGCTGCGTCCCGTTCAACCCAACCTCAACGCCCCACGCCCTTGCCGCCGGCCTAGAAGGAAGAAGATCATGTCTCGCTCAGCCACCGCCCGCGCAACGCCCGAAGAGTTCGTCACCGAATTCGACGAGACCGCCGCCATGAACACCGCCGTCGAAAAGGCGTCGGCGGCGATCATGATGGTGGACCGCGACCTCGTCATCACCTACGTCAACCAGGCCACCCAGGACCTCCTGGGCGCCAATGCCGAGATCTTCGAGAAGGCCTTTCCTGGGCTCGACATGAGCCGGATGGTCGGCACCTGCATCGACGTGTTCCATAAGAACCCGGCCCATCAGCGCCGTCTGCTCGCCCAGCCCCTGGCGGCGCCCCACAAGGCGGAGATCACGGTCAGCGGGCTGAAGTTCTCCCTCAGCATCTCGTCGATCGTCGACGCGGCCGGCGAATACGTCGGCAACGTGCTCGAATGGGACAACGTCACCAGCCGCCGCGAGGACCGCGGGATGCTGGACGCCATCGACCGCTCACAGGCGATGATCCAGTTCTCGCTGGACGGCGTCATCGTCAACGCCAACGAGAACTTCCTGAAGACCGTCGGCTATTCGCTGAGCGAGATTCAGGGCCAGCACCACGGGATGTTCGTCGATCCGGCCTATCGGGAAAGCGCCGACTACCAGGCCTTCTGGGCCAAGCTCGCCCGCGGCGAATACGATGCCGGCGAATACAAGCGCATCGCCAAGGGCGGCCGAGAAATCTGGATCCAGGCCAGCTACAATCCGATCCTGGACGCCAGCGGCCGCGCCATGAGCGTGGTGAAGTACGCTACCGACATCACCGCCGAGAAGATGCGCAACGCCGACTTCCAGGGCCAGATCGACGCCATCGACAAGTCCCAGGCGGTCATCGAATTCGACCTCGACGGCAAGGTCGTCCAGGCGAACGGCAACTTCCTGGCGACGATCGGCTACAGCCTCGAGGAAATCCGCGGGCAGCATCACTCGATGTTCGTGCCGGCGGAACTGCGCGACAGCCTCGAATACCGCGCCTTCTGGGACAAGCTGCGCCGCGGCGAATACGACGCCGGCAAGTACCAGCGGGTCGGCAAGGGTGGTCGCGAGATCTGGCTGCAGGCCAGCTACAACCCGATCCTCGACCTCAACGGCAAGCCGTACAAGGTCGTGAAATACGCGACCGACATCACCGAGGTCGCCGAGCAGAAGAAGGCGGCCATGCGGGTGAAGGAGGTGGCCGAGATCGTGTCTTCTGCCGCCACCGAAATGCGGGCGACCGCCGAGTCCATGGCCAAGACCGCCCAGGACGCCAGCCTGCAGGCCTCCTCGGTGACCAACGCCGCCCAGCTGGCCTCGACCAATGTGCAGACAGTGTCGGCCGCCGGGGAGGAACTCTCGGCCTCCATCGCCGAGATCGCCCGCCAGGTCGCGGAGTCCACCAACATCACCCAGCAGGCCGTGGCCGAAACCGACCGCACCAGCGCCGCGATCCAATCGCTCGCCGACGCGGCCCAGAAGATCGGCAACGTGGTCACCCTGATCAACAACATCGCCGGCCAGACCAAGCTGCTGGCGCTCAACGCCACCATCGAGGCTGCGCGCGCGGGCGATGCCGGCAAGGGCTTCGCGGTCGTGGCCTCGGAGGTGAAGAGCCTCTCGGACCAGACCGCCAAGGCGACCCACGAGATCTCGTCGGAGGTCTCGGCCATGCAGGCGGCGACGGCCACCTCGGTCACCGCGATCAACGGCATCGCCGAAACCATCGGCAAGGTGGCGGAGATCGCCTCCGCCATCGCCAGCGCGGTGGAGGAGCAGTCGGCGGCCACGGGCGAGATCTCGGCCAACGTCGTCCAGGCGGCGGAAAGCACCCGCGAGGTCACCACCAATATCGAACAGCTCAGCGAAGGCGTGGCTCAGACGGGCCAGGCCGCCGGCGAGCTGCTCACGGCGTCCGACGAACTGGCCGGCCAGGCCGAGACCCTGACGGCCCAGGTGGACACCCTGCTGAAATAGCCTCTGCCAGGCCGGGCGTCCTGAGCCACGGCTGGCGCGGCGCGCCCATCGCCCGGTCTGCATCCGCAGGCCGGGCGATCCGCTGTCCGCGATCAGGGCGCGAGCGCCGTGTCGACGTCTCGTTGCAGCGCCGCTTGCGAGGGGGTTTCGCGACCGAAATAGCCGGCCAGCGCCCGGGCGATGGCCCTCGGCTGTTCCGGCAGCATCGCATGGCTGGCCCGCGGGAGCGTGATCAGCGTCAGCTGCGCGCCGACGTCTCGGCGCAGGGCGTCGGCGTTGCCGCTGGGCGCGATGGGATCTTCGGCGGCCTGCACCAGGAGAAGGGGCGCGCCGCCGGCGGTCCACCAGGTCTTGGCCGGGGTCGCTCGGACCGTGGCCATCTGGGCGGCGGCGGCGTCCGGATACCAGCCGGTAAGCCAGACGCTGGGGTCGTGGCCCTTCGCGAAGAAGGCCAGCTGAAGGTCCTTCAGCCGCTCTGCGTCCGGCTTGCGGCCCTGGGCGGCGGAGCCATCGAGGGCGGCCGCGATGTCCGGAGGAATGGCCACTTCGCCACCGCCCGCCAGGAGGCCCACCTTCGAGACCATTTCGGGGTGTTTGGTCGCGAAGGCTCGCGCGACGCGGTTGCCAAAAGCGTGACCGACAACGCCGATACGACCGGTGCACAGCTTGTCGGCGACGGTCGCGACGTCGTCCGCCAGGTCGAACAAGGTCGCGGGCGCCGGGCCCGTCGAACCGTTGATCCCCCGGGGCTCGGCCAGGATGCTCATGAAGCCCCGCTTGGCGAGATCGTTGGCGACGGCGTCGAAGTCGGCGCGGCCGCGACCGAGGGACGGAATGAAGAGAATGGGTCGACCTCGACCGAGCGTACGCACCGCGATCTTTGCGCCGGCCTGGGTGTCGACCATGATCCCACCGGGCGCCGCCCGACACGAACCTTCGGCCGGCGTCGCGCCCTCGGCTGTGGTGGCGCAGAGGGTCGCGGCGCTGAGCACAGCCGCGATCAGGCGAAGTCGCATCGGCTTGTCCTTCCGTGTCTAGCGAATCCTACAGCTGTAGCTGGCGGCCTGCGATCGCGGTCCATGACCGTCGTAGACGGCCTGCGCAGGATAGGCGCAGACCGGCCGCTGGAAGGCGATCTCCCGGGTGTCGTCCTTGAATTTGGTGGCGATCACCCGCGCGGGCGCGGGGTGGCCCTGCGTCCACTGCACGAGGGCGTCGAAAAGGTCATGATCCGCGCCTGATCCCCGAGGCGGCGCGGCGCCGCCGATCGCACAGTTGAAGGCGTCCGGCCCAGCGCCCCCGGAACAATGCATCATGCCCGGCGCCATGAAGAGCCTCGCCGTCCGATCGAGCCGGGCCTCGCCGCCGAGCTCGCGCGCCTGGCGTTGATAGAAGCCGACCGACTGCCCGGGTGGGACGAGGGTGTCGGCCAGGCCGTGATAGATGATCAGCTTGCCGCCGCGCGCCTGGAACGCCTTCAGGCTGCCGCGCGTGGCGTCGTTGACGTCGGGCCCGAGTGCGGCGTCCACCTTGGGCATGTCACGGTCGAGGTCGAACTTCGACCAGGTCCAGTCAGGCCCGAACACCCATTTGAACAGGCTTCCGAACTGCGGCTGGCCGTTCGAAGCGCTCTCCAGGAAGGCCCAACCGAAGCGGCCCGGACCTTCGCTGCCCGGCAGCCAGCCGTAGAAGACCTTGCTGCCGTCGCGGATTGTGGGCCCGGCGTAGAAGGCGCGCGCCGTGGCGACCTCTTCCGGCGTCAGGCAGCGCCCGGAAGCCCCGTCCTTGCAGGCGATCTCCAGCGGATCGAACCTGCAACGCAGCGGGTCGGAGACGAAGGCGTCACCCGGCTGGGCGCGGCCTTGCCGGGCGCAGGATGCAATCGCGGAGGCGTTGAGAAGCTTGAGCTTCTCGTCCGACAGCAGGCTTTGCGGGGTGCGATGCGCCGCGGCGAAGTCCCAGAGGACGGCGGCGTGGCCCCAGGTGCGATTGATCACCGGCGCGCCTACCAGGATGCCGTCGTAATCGGCCGGGTAGTAGAGCGCCTCGATCAGGCCCTGCTGACCGCCGGTGGAGCAGCCGGTGTAGTAGGCCCGCGTCGTGGCGCCGCCGTAAAAGGTCTCGGCGATGGCCTTGCCCGTCACGGTCATCACATGGGTGGAGAGCCGGCCCCAGTCCTTCCATTTCCGGGGATGGCCGATGAGGGCGTCGCCCTCGAGCGGCGTCGCGGGCGCGGTTCCGGTGTCGGTGGTGGCGGTCGCGTAGCCGCGTCGCAGGCCGGTGGCCATGCCGGCATAGCCGGAGGACAGGGCGCCGGCGAAGCCGCCGTTGCCGTTGCCATGGAAGACGCCGGTCCAGCCGGCGAGCGGCAGCCAGATCTCAACCCCGATGTCGGAGTCGGGCGCGGCCCGCACATGCGCGGTGACCCGGCAGAAGGCGGGCAGGTCGGCGCCGGG
>JAFEDM010000284.1 GCA_018241625.1 Pseudomonadota bacterium
CGTCACGGTGGCCAGCGAAACCGTCAAGCCGCGACGCTTTCGCCCCCTATTTAGGATCGTTTTCGCGTCTCAGGAGTCTTTGGGCGCGCCCCTTGCCCGGAAAATGCGCCCCGAGGTCACCGCGCCGGCGCCGAACTTCGCCCGGATGGCGTCCAGGGTCTTTTCGCCGGCCAGCGCCTTCTTCTCATCGCCGGCGAAGAAATCGCCCTCCACGGCGTCGGCCTCGATCAGCTCGGCGAGGCCGATGCCGATCAACCGGTAGGGACGGCCGGTGGCCTCCGGCGCCAAGATTTCGCGGCCGACCGCGAACAGGGTCTTGGCGGTCTGGGTGGCCACCGGAATGGTGCGCCGCCGCGTGTGGATCTTGAAGTCGGTGGTGCGCAGTTTCAGCGTCACCACCCGGCCGGCCAGGCCATCGGAGCGGGCGTGCCGGGCGACCTTCTCCGCCAGCTCCGCCAGGATGTCCTCCAACTCGCCGCGGTTGGCGATGTCCTCGTTGAAGGTGGTCTCGGCGCTGATCCCCTTGCGCGCCTCGTTGGGGTTCACGGCGCGCGCGTCCTGGCCGTGGGCCAGTTGCGACAGGCGCAGGCCGTGGCTGCCGAACCGGTCGACCAGAGCCCGCGTATCGGCCCGCGCCAGGTCGCCCACGGTGCGATAGCCGGCCTTTTCCAGGCTCTGGACCATGGCCGGGCCGACGCCCGGCAGGATGCCCACCGGCTTGGGCGCGAGGAAGGCCTGGGCCTCATGGCCGATCACCGAGAAGCCGCGTGGCTTGTCGAGGTCCGACGCCACCTTGGCCAGGAACTTGTTGATCGCCAGGCCGATGGAGACGGTGAGGCCCGTCTCCGCCTCGATCCGCGCCTGCAGTTTCGCCAGCGTGATGGCCGGCGGCGCGCCGTGTAGCCGCTCGGTGCCCGACAAGTCCATCCAGGCCTCGTCCAGCGACAGGTTCTGGATCAGCGGAGTGAGCTCGCCGGCCATGCCCAGGATGCGGCGGCTCTCCGTGCGGTACTTGGTGAAGTCCGGCTTGATGACCACCGCCTCGGGGCAGAGCTTCAGCGCCTTGAACATCGGCATGGCCGAGCGCACGCCCTTGATCCGGGCGATGTAGCAGCACGTGGTGACCACGCCGCGCTTGCCGCCGCCGACGATCACCGCCTGGTCGCGTAGTTCCGGCCGGTCGCGCTTCTCCACCGAGGCATAGAAGGCGTCGCAGTCCATGTGCGCGATGGACAGGGCGCCCAGGTCGTCGTGCGCCACGATCCGCGGGCTCTCGCAATCCGGGCAGCGGCGCAGCGCAACCTCGCCGCGCCAGAAGCAGTCGCGGCAGAAGGCCTTCATGGCTGCAGCGGCCACAGCCAGGCCGCGCCGCGTACGCCGGAGCTGTCGCCGTGCACAGCCTTCCGCACCGGCGTCGCATAGACGTCGGAGAAGGCATAGGCGCCGATCGCCGCGGTCAACCTGTCGTAGAGGCTCATGACGTTGCTCATGCCGCCGCCCAGGACGATCACGTCCGGATCCAGGATGTCGCTGACCATCGCCAACCCGCGCGCCAGCCGGTCCTTGTAGCGGGCGAGGGAGGCGGCGGCTGCCGGCTCACCGGCCTCGGCGGCGCGGGCGATGGCAGCCGCCGCCTCGCCCGTACCGTGGTCGCGGGCGAAGCCCGGGCCGCTGATCCAGTTCTCTAGGCAGTTCAGCCGGCCGCAGAAGCAGCCGGGGCCCGGCAGTTCATCCGGCCGCGGCCAGGGCAGGGGCGTGTGCCCCCATTCGCCGGCGATGCCGTTGCCGCCCCCCAGCACCTTGCCGTCGACGATGATCCCGGCCCCGCAACCGGTGCCGATGATCACCCCAAACACCGCACCGAACCCGGCGCCCGCGCCGTCGGAGGCCTCCGACAAGGCGAAGCAGTTGGCGTCGTTGGCCAGCCGCACAGGGCGGCCCAGCACCCGCTCCAGATCCGCCTGCAACGGCTTGTCGTTGAGATGGGTGGTGTTGGCGTTGCGGATCAGGCCGCTGGCCGGCGAGGGCGAGCCCGGAATGCCCACACCGATGCTGGCGCCGCCGACGCCGGCCTGCCGCTCGGCCTCGGCCACCAAGTCGCGCACGGTCTCCAGGCTGGCGTCATAGCTGCCGGGCGAGGGCGCACGCACGCGGGCCTGGAAGCGCCCCTCCGCGTCGAGCGCCGCCGCCTCGATCTTGGTGCCGCCGAAGTCCACGCCGATCCGGATCATTGTCGTTTGATACCCGATTTGTTCCGGCCATGGACAGCCGGCCGCATCGAGCTAGGTTGCGGGCCATGAAAACCCACATCGCTCGGGCGCTCTGCGCCGTGCTGGCGCTCGCTGCTTCCGCCGCGACCGCCCAATCTCCGTCCCCGGCCAATCTGCAAAACACTCATCCGCCGGGCATCGACACGGCCGGCATGGACACCAGGACGAAGCCCGGCGACGACTTCTGGGCCTATGGCAACGGCGCCTGGAACGCCAAGACCGAGATCCCGGCCGACCGCTCGAGCTGGGGCATCTCTGGCGAGCTGGTCGAACTGACCACGGCTCGCGTCCAGGCCCTGATCCAGCAGACGGCCAAGGCCAAGCCGGGAACCGAGGCGCGCAAGATCGGCGACTACTATTCCGCCTATCTTGATGAGGCGACCATCGCGAAGAAGGGTCTTGCGCCCATCCAGCCAACGCTGGCGCGCATCGCCGCGATCAAGGACAAGAAGGCCCTGGCCGCCGAGTTCGGCCGCGAGCTGCGCGCCGACGTCGACGCGCTGAATTCCACCAACTTCGACACCGACCACCTGTTCGGCCTGTGGGTTGAGCAGGACCTGAACGATCCCAACCGCTATGCGCCCTATCTGCTGCAGGGCGGCCTCGGCATGCCGGACCGCGACTACTACCTTTCGGCCAATCCGCACTTCGTCTCCGACCGGGCGGCCTACAAGGCGCACATCGCCAAGGTCCTGGCGCTGGCGCACATCGCCGACCCCGAGGGCAAGGCGCAGCGCATCTTCGACCTCGAGATGAAGATCGCCCAGGCGCATGCGCCGCGCGCCGAGTCCGAGGACGTGCTGAAGGCCAACAATCCCTGGGCCCGGACGGACTTCGCCAGGAAGGCCCCGGGCCTCGACTGGACGGCGTTCTTCGCCGCCGCGGGCCTCTCGGCGCGCCCGCAGTTCATCGTCTGGCATCCGAAGGCCACGACCGGCGAGAGCGCGCTGGTGGCTTCCGAGGCCCTGGAGACCTGGAAGGAGTATCTCGCCTTCCACCAGCTGGATGACTATTCCAACGTCCTTCCGAAGCCGTTCGCCGACGAGCGTTTCGCCTTCTATTCCAAGACCCTGTCGGGGATCCCTGAGCAGCAGCCCCGCTGGAAACGGGCGGTGAACGCCACCAACGTTTCGCTGGGCGAGGCGGTCGGCAAGCTCTACGTCGCCAAGTACTTCCCGCCCAGTTCCAAGGCCCAGATCGAAGGCTATGTGAAGGACCTGATCGCCGCCTTCCGGGCGCGCATCGACAGGCTGGACTGGATGGCGCCGGCCACCAAGGCCGAGGCGAAGAAGAAGCTCGACACCCTGAAGGTCGGCGTCGGCTATCCCGACCACTGGATCGACTATTCAGGCCTGAAGGTCATGCCCGGCGACGCTTTCGGCAACGCCTATCGCGCCAGCCTCTTCGAGTACCGGCGCAACCTCGCCAAGTTCGGCAGGCCGGTGGACCGCGGCGAGTGGTCGATGACGCCCCAGACCGTCAACGCCGTGAACCTGCCGGTGCGCAACGCGCTGAACTTCCCGGCCGCGATCCTGCAGGCGCCGGACTTCAACCCGAAAAACCCGATCGCCATGACGCTCGGCGCCACCGGGGCCACCATAGGCCACGAGATCAGCCACAGCTTCGACGACCAGGGCGCCCAGTTCGACAGCCAGGGCCGCCTCAGGAACTGGTGGACGCCGCAGGACCTGGCCCACTTCCAGGCCTCCGGCCATGCGCTGGCGGTGCAATACAGCCAGTACCATCCGTTCCCGGACATCACGCTCAACGGCGAGCAGATGCTCAGCGAGAACATCGCGGACCTGGCCGGCCTGGGCGCCGCGTACGACGCCTATCGCGCGGCCAACGGCGGCAAAGAGGGGCCGAGCCAGCAGGGCTTCACCGGCGACCAGCAGTTCTTCATCGCCTTCTCGCAGAGCTGGCGCACCAAGACCCGCGAGGCGACCGCCCGCCAGCGCGCCGTCACCGACGGCCATGCGCCCGCCGAGTTCCGCGCCGACACGGTGCGCAACCTGGACGCCTGGTATGCGGCCTTTGGCGTGAAGCCGGGCGAAAAGCTCTACCTCGCGCCCGACCAGCGGGTCCGCGTCTGGTGAGGCCCTAGCCTCGGTCAGGTCAGGCGGGGACGTTCGCCTTCTCGAGGTTCGACTTCGGGATGACCGCGTGGAAGGGCTTGGTCTTGGCCTTGTCGCGGGCCAGTTCGGCCCAGGCCTGGGCGAAGGCCGCGGGTGTGCGCGGCGCGGCCGTGTCGGGGATGAACCGCACCTGCCGCGTCGCCAGCGCCTGGGTCAGCGGCGCCCAGAGGTCCAGGTCTTGGCTGGGCGGCTCGGTCTCGACCGCGGCTAGGCGTTTCGGCAGGGCGAGCATGGCGGGGCTGGCGCTGCGCACCTCGACCTCGGCCCCGGCCGGCGCGGCCTTCAGCCCCGCGACCAGGCCCGCCAAGGCGATCCGCTCTGGCCCCGCGCTGCGCTCGCCGCCGGCTGCGCCCTGACGAGCCGAACCCTCGGCCCAGACGTAAGCCCAGCCGCCGGCGCGGTGGACGGACTGATGAGAGATTTCGACCCAAAGGCGCACATGTACCGACATGACCGTGCCCTATCACCTCGGCCGTGGCGCGCAACCGCCGCGTTTTCGGCGCATCTGAGCGCATGGATGTTGCGTTGAGCCCAGGTGGAGTAGTGATGGGGCTCCGCGCCCAAGGAGTCGCGACCATGATTCCCGCAGAGAAAGCCCAAGGCCTCGTGACAGAGCACGCCCCCAAGCCGGTGACCTCGGCCCTGGACCTGATCGGCGACACGCCGGTGCTGGAGCTGACCGGCGTGTTCGACTGTGGCCCCTGCCGCCTGTTCGTGAAGCTGGAGAGCGCCAACCCCGGCGGTTCCATCAAGGACCGCATCGCCCGGACCATGATCGAAGCGGCCGAGAAGGATGGCCGGCTCAAGCCCGGCGGGATCATCATCGAGGCCACCGCCGGCAACACCGGTCTGGGCCTGGCCCAGGTGGGCATCCTCAAGGGCTACAGGCTGATCCTGATCGTGCCGGACAAGATGGCCCGGGAGAAGATCCAGCACCTGCGCGGCCTGGGCGTCGACGTGCGGATCACCCGCTCCGACGTCGGCAAGGGCCACCCGGACTACTATCAGGACATCGCCCAGCGCCTGGCCGACGCCATGCCGGGCGCGGTCTACATGAACCAGTTCTCCAACCCGGCGAACCCCAAGGCGCACGAGACCAGCACCGGCCCCGAGCTGTTCGAACAGCTGGACGGGGACATCGACGCGGTGGTGGTCGGGGTGGGCTCCGGCGGCACGCTCAGCGGCCTCGGCCACTACTTCAAGAAGGTCAGCCCGAAGACCGAGATGGTGCTGGCCGATCCCGCCGGCTCGGTGCTCGAGCCCCTGGTCAACCGCGGCGAGACGGTCGAGGCCGGGTCCTGGATCGTCGAAGGCATCGGCGAGGACTTCGTCCCCGACAACTGCGATCTCAGCCTGATCAAGAAGGGCAACGCCTTTTCGGTCACCGACCGCGAGAGCGTGCAGGCGGCGCGGGAGCTGCTGGCCAAGGCCGGCGTGCTGGCGGGCTCGTCCAGCGGCACCCTGCTGTCGGCGGCCCTGCGTTATTGCCGCGCCCAGACCGAGCCGAAACGCGTGGCGACCTTCGTCTGCGACACCGGCTCGAAGTACCTGTCGAAGATGTTCAACGATCACTGGCTGGCCGACCAGGGGCTCACCGACCGCCAGATCACCGGCACCCTGCGCGACCTGGTGGCCCGCACCACCGACGACGGCGGCGCCGAGACCGTGGGGCCGGACGACACCCTGGACACCGCCTACAAGCGCATGCGCACCGCCGACGTCAGCCAGCTGCCGGTGCTGGACGACGGCCGCCTGATCGGCCTGATCGACGAGAGCGACCTGCTGGCCGCGGTGGAGGACGGCCGCCCGGGCGAAACCGGGTCGCGGTTTGGCCGCAAGGTCGCCTCGGCCATGGTCGCCAAGCTCAACACCCTGCAGGCTGACGAGCCGCTGGACACCCTGATCCCGATCTTCGAGCGCGACGAGGTGGCCATCGTCCTGGAGGGCCGCGATTTCGTGGGCCTCATCACCCGCGTCGACCTGATCAACCACCTGCGCCGCGGCTGACGGCGACGAGACCGGAGCCTTCATGACCGACCGCCCCAACCGGCAGGCCTTCGCCACGCGCGCCATCCACGCCGGCCAGCATCCGGACCCGACCACCGGCGCAGTCATGGCGCCGATCTATCAGACTTCGACCTACGTCCAGGCGAGCCCGGGCGTGCACA
This sequence comes from Pseudomonadota bacterium, assembly GCA_018241625.1. Taxonomy (GTDB): domain Bacteria; phylum Pseudomonadota; class Alphaproteobacteria; order Caulobacterales; family Caulobacteraceae; genus Phenylobacterium. Next base: position 6,574 of record JAFEDM010000284.1, read on the forward strand.
AGGGCTTCGAATACTCTCGCAGCCATAACCCGACCCGGTTCGCCTTCGAGCGCTGCGTGGCGGACCTGGAAAGCGGGGTGCGCGGCTACGCCTTCGCCTCGGGCCTGGCGGCCATCGCCACCATCCTCGACCTGCTGGACGCCGGCGACCACGTCATTGCCTCGGCGGACCTCTACGGCGGCAGCTTCCGGCTGTTCGACAAGGTGCGGAAGAAATCCGCCGGCCTGACCTTCAGCTTCGTGGACCTGGCCGACGTCGCGGCGGTCGAGGCCGCGATGACGCCAAGAACCCGGCTGATCTGGGTCGAGACCCCGACCAACCCGATGCTGCGCCTGGCTGACCTCGAGGCGCTGGCGGCCCTGGCCAAGAAACGCGGCGTCATCATCGCCGCCGACAACACCTTCGCCAGCCCCTGGTGCCAGCGGCCGCTGGAATACGGCTTCGACCTCGTCATGCACTCGACCACCAAATACCTGAACGGCCACTCCGACGTGGTGGGCGGTATCGTGGTGGCCGGCGCCGACGGCGAGGTGGCCGAGCGCATGGGCTTCCTGCAGAACGCCGTGGGCGCCGTCGCCGGCCCCTTCGACAGCTTCCTGGCCCTGCGCGGCGTGAAGACGCTGGCGCTGCGCATGCAGCGGCACTGCGAGAACGCCCAGTCGGTCGCCGAATTCCTCGAAAAGCACCCAGCGGTGAAGCAGGTGATCTATCCCGGCCTGCCGAGCCATCCGCAGCACGACCTCGCCAGGCGCCAGATGCACGGCTTCGGCGGCATGGTCAGCGTCACCCTCGACCGCGACCTCGAGGGCGCCAAGCGGATGCTCGAGCGCACCGAACTCTTCGCGCTCGCCGAGAGCCTCGGCGGCGTCGAAAGCCTGATCGAGCACCCGGCGATCATGACCCACGCCTCGATCCCGCCGCACGTGCGCGAAGAGCTCGGCATCTCCGACGCCTTCATCCGCCTCTCGGTCGGCGTGGAAGACGCCGACGACCTGATCGCCGACCTGGACCAGGCGCTGGCCTGAGTGTCAGCCCCTTCCAGCGCCAACGCGAACGCTTCCACGTCTATGATGTTCGTGGTTTGTTCTTGACGACGAGGGTCCGAGAGCGCTGAGTGATTCGCGGCGGCGGATTTCGGGAACTCAGAATGGTCCGTGAATCGCTTGAGGCCAGGGACAACTTCTTCTTTGCGGTGCTTCCGGATGAGGCGGCGCGCCAGCAGGCGCGGGTTATCGCCGACGAGCAGGCATTGAGGGTCGGGCCACCTGCCTATCGGGTGCCCGCCAGCTGCTTCCATGTATCGCTCGCAGGCCTGGGAGACGGGACCGTGATTACCGAGGGAAGGCTCGCGGCGGTGGTCGCGGCGGTCGACGGGTTCACGGCGCCGGCGTTTCGCGTGGCGTTCAATCGTCTCCAAACCTGGGCAGGGCAGTCCCGGCCTTGGGTGCTGACGGGCGAAGATGGCGTGGTTGGCTTCCAGCGACTGCTCGAAAAGTTGCGGATGAAGCTGAAAACCGAGGGGTTCGAGTTCCCTCGGCCCGCCAGGCTGACGCCGCACATGACTCTGGCGCGTAATGGCCCATACGCGCACTGCGAGCTAACCGAGCCCGTTTGCTGGACCGCCGTGGAGTTGGTCCTTGTCCGCAGTCACGTAGGAGAAGGGCGCTATACGATCGTTGCGCGGTGGTCGCTGAAGCTGCCTGAGCCAGTGTAGCCGCTGGCCGCGTTCCGGCCAGCAGAAGGGGAGGTTGAAGATCTACTGAAACCGCGCGGAGTAGGCGTCGGGCTTGAACCCCACCAGCAGGCCGTGGTCGGTTTCCAGGACCGGGCGTTTGATCATCGAGGGCTGGGCGACCATCAGGGCGATGGCCTTGGCTTCGTTGAGGCCGGCCTTGTCGGCGTCGGGGAGCTTGCGGAAGGTCGTGCCGTTGCGGTTGAGCAGGGTCTCCCAGCCGACTTCCTTCGCCCAGGTCTTCAGCTTGTCGGCGGTGACGCCCATCGCCTTGTAGTCGTGGAAGGCGTAGGCCACGCCGTGGCCGTCGAGCCAGGCGCGAGCCTTCTGCATCGTGTCGCAGGCCTTGATGCCGTAGATCGTCGTGGTCATCCGGGTCCGTGGTTCAACCGACCGGGCGATAGCGCCGCGTCGCCAGGTAGCCCAGGACGGCGAAGACCACCAGGGTGATCCCCTGGGCGATGGCGAAGGGCGGCTCGTTGCCGTTCGGCGCCAGGGCGTGCAGGGCCGGGAGCTTGGCGAACGCCTGCACCACCAGGACGAAGAAGTTGAGGTACAGCGCCACGGTGGCGGTGATCACGAAGACCGGCCGCCAGACGCCGATGAGGCGCCCGCCGTAGAGCGCCCAGATCGCGACGGCGAGGTCGACCAGCGAGATGGTGCCCACGATGTGCGGCGGCCCGATCGCCTTGGAATGGAAGAGGAAGCCGCCGGCGCTGGTCAGCACGGTGGTGACGAGGAAGAGCCCGGTCACGGCGTTCAACCGCCGGTTCGCGTCCATGGCCAGAAGGACCACCAGGCCGGAGACGATGGCGATCAGGCTGATGATGACGTGCAGTTTCGTATAGGCGGCGACGGACAGTCCCAAGATCATGGTTCGCTCTCCCGACGAACGCTCCGGTTTAGAG